>JAJXZK010000208.1 GCA_021780095.1 Acidobacteriota bacterium
GACGGGATCGTTTGCGGTAGAGAGGCATGCCGGGGGGTGGGCACCCGTAATCGCTTACAAAAACACAATTGCTAACAATCAACTAGCACTTGCTGCTTAATTAAATAAGTAGCCGTCCTCCTCAAATTTGCCTGTGAGGTGGGGAAGGACGTCGCAAAGCAGGCTGGTCTGACCCGCAATGTCTGGGTTGGTCGGACGAGATCTACAGGCTGGTGGGATGCGTATCTTGTCCGTTCTGAGCGCATCGCACGAGACCAATCGGAACGCGACTACGCATGGAGTCTCTTTGCTGACTTGGATTTCGGACGCGGGTTCGACTCCCGCCGCCTCCACCAATCTAACTATAAAAAAACAGTTTCATCTGTTCGCGGGACGAGTGTTTCACCGATCTAGGCGGTCCGAGGCCCCGGCCATGACCACATCGAAGCAACCGCCGCGTGCGTCAGCCATCATTTGATCCAGGCCAAGTCGTTTGGCTTTTGACTCCGGAGATTGGTCCGTAGACTGCGCGGCCATCTTGCGAAGGTCGAGCAGCTGCGTTTCCGGGTGTTGATCGACGGCCGAAACTCGCAGATACAGGGCGGCAAGTTTCATGGACGCCGCCTGTTCGGTTTCCTCGCTGCGTACGAGTGCCGGCGGACATAATCCTCTATGAATTCCAGCAGCACATCGGTCATGTTCTCGCCTTCCGCGGCGGTGACCGACTTGAAAGTGTTATGCAGCTTGAAGGGTACGTTCGGAGAGATCCCTAAACCCTGGTCAGCAACGGAACCGCTGCCAGCGACGCCGCGTCGCGACCATTTACAACTACCCGCGATCCGTGGCCATTGAATTGGTACACGGTCTTCGTTCCCGACCCCACGACCGTAAGCCGGCCGCTGCCGCTGTATTGAAACAGTGCAGCACTGTACATTGCGCGATCCACGCGCACCGTACCAGGATGCCCCTGTGGTTCCTGGCTCAGTATTCTTCTTCCATTTCCGCAACAGGACATGTCGATTTCTCCTCTTGAATCGCTTCTTCATAGAACCATGCGCCTTCAGGTTCCTCTTCGGTGAGACGATTGGCCAGGATTGCCGCTCCCGAGAGGGCCAGCCACAAAGTGATTCGATCTTCCCACCGAGATCCCAACATCATCGCAAAGGGAGCGGACACCCACAAGCTGAGGCAATAGAAGCAGTCGGTCGCGCCGGAAAGGGACATGCGCCGCAGCCAGTTTCGGCAGCGGGCAAACAATCTGAGCGGGCCATCCTCGGCGTGCAACAGATGGGTCAGCCTCCACACCGCAAGCATGGCAAGCACTATTCGTAAAGTAGTCATAGGCTCCTCTTCGCTTCCCGGGCCGGTGGTCGCCGAACCCGGAAGTGGCTGGCAGGCGATCGTCTATAGCGACGGCTGCAGGCAGAAGCCAACCGAGGCAGAAGTATTGTTGTGCGATCCCGGCGAGCTGTTGACGATGCTGCGATCCGAGACATTTAACTGCACCACGTAACCGCATTTCGGCAGCAAGTTTGTAGTGAGTGTCCATGGGTTGCCCACAGAAGGCAGCGGCGCCGTCGGCACAATCCCGGAGGAAGGCGTCAGTGGTCCCGAGTATGGCTCCGAACCCATGCTGAACGATCCAAAGTTCAGGTCATACGCAACGTAGTGGCCATTCAAAGGAGTGCCGATCACGAACTGGCTGCAATCCAGATTGTTATCCAGATGCACAGCGGCCTGTGGAGCTGTGTTGTCGAGTTGCAGCAAGTGCACATCGGGCAGCGAACCCAACACGGGATTCCCTGCCATGTCCGCAATCTGCAGGGTGATCTGCCACAGATCGTCGCCACTCGTATCCCACTCGCCCAGCAGCGAATCGATGTTCAGCGTGGGATCCATGTAGGTGAAATACCCATTCACGTCCGGCGCGCTGGTGTAGGTTGTCCCGTCCCAACGCGTCAGCAGCAGCTGTTTTGTCAGCGTCATTGGAGATCCGCCACCTGTGTCTTGCACGGTGAGCTTGTATTTGTAGCCCACGAACAATTCACCTTGGACAGACACTCTGCCGCCGAACGGGCACGCACGTCCATGATCGTCGGCCGCCGTGTTGGTCAGCGCAAAGACCGCAGTCGAAGTCGTCAGACCCGTCGTACTGTCGATCATGCTGGTCGGGATTCCCCCGAGGATGCTAATCGTCGGCGTCAGGTAATTCGGCTTCGAGCCTGGCTGAACCTGTACATGCGTGTCCAGCAGGTTGCCCCAGCTCGTCAGCGCATTCGGATCCGTTGGGGACGGCGCAATCGCCCAGGAAAGCACAGCGCGCACGCGGCCAATTTTGGGAGTGTTGCATGGGTTACGATGCTGACTCAGGTTAACAGGCAGCACAGCGGAGTACACCAGGCCGCCGGCTGGAATGCTGGCAATATCGTGCACCTGTACACCCACGGTTCCCAGGTAGGTGTATTCGCAGCTGTTGTCCCAGTCTGCCCAGAAGGCAACATATTCCGTGCTGCCCGCTGTGCACAGTCCGCCGCCGTACCCGGAGGGCCGCTTGATCACGAACGTCGCAACCAGCCGCTCCAGGCCGTAGCCTCCTTCCAGCCCGAGGCATTCCAGTTGTTCGAAGGTCACATCCGCGTCGACCTCGGCCAAGCTAGTCAGTGCCGATTGCCAGTCCAGTCCGGCGCTTTTCCATTCCGCGATATTGGTCGCAATCGCCCTGGGATCCGCTGCCTTCGCATTCAGCGCCTGATGGAGTTGCGCGAAACCAAATCGATGAGATGGTACCGCGCTGCTAGCTGTGGTTGCCTTTTTCGCCGACTGCGGCTGATACACCTTCGTCAGTTGCGCCGCGGATAACGGACCGGGATCTGGCAGTGGAATTGGGATCTGCAGCGCCTGTTCAAGTTCTTGCGGCGGCAGAATCTGTTTCACATTCTCGTTGACAGTGGCTGCAATTTCTTTCAGGAAGAGTGGTCTGGGTCGTACCTGGATTTTCGCATCCAGAGCGTTGCCCCATACCGGTGTGTAAGTTGGATCGCCTGCCGTAGGGATCGCGTTCCAGGATAGAATTGCGCGCACTTTTGGCAGCACTGGAAAAACGCACCAGTTCGACTTTGGCGACAATTGAACGGAGGCGGCATAGCTCAACGGCTTTTCAGCATCCTTGTGGCAGTCCGTCTGCTCCGGAATATCATGCACGTTGATCGCTGCGAGACCCGCATCTTCCCATCCCGCACCGTAGTCAACGAAAAATCGGACGTACTCGAATGATCCGTTTTGACAGAGCGAACCGTTGTACCCAGTGGATTGATTCACCTGGACCACCGCTTCCAGAATGTTGGTCGCAGGGTTGAATCCCAGGCAGGTCAAGTGTTCGTAAAATTCATCATTCGCAATTGAAACGACGGGTTTAAACTCACTGTCTTTCAGGTTGCCGAAATAATTTGGGTTGCTGGCCACCAGACCGGAA
The DNA here is from genome assembly GCA_021780095.1 of Acidobacteriota bacterium. The sequence goes on from JAJXZK010000208.1 coordinate 3,452, forward strand.
AAGTTGAGCCTATGCGTCTTGACAGCTTCCAATGCCGCTGACTCGTTGCTCGTAATTTTCGCCATGATTTCCTCCGCTCAGAGTCTGGCTGCGCTCGCGATGCATGCAAAGACACGCCTGCCTCGCACACATAAAGCGCGCGCAGTCGTCGCATTTCCGCTGCAATCGGGCCTAGATCCGAATCGAACGAATTTCCAGCAGAACCCTGTTCATAACGATGGTGCGGAAATACCGTCGCGCGTTTCACTCGCGCGAAAATAATTCAGCGGACCGAACTCGTGGCAAAACGGGAGAGTTTTGTTTGGGTATTAGAGTTTGCTTTGGGAAGAGTTGGCAGCGTTGCTGCGGCTATGCCTGCGTCTCAAGTCGCGAGCAGTGTAGGCGAAGAACGGGTCCTCACCTAAGCCAAGTGTAGGATGCGGTCACAGTCAGATGTCGGGGTTTCTACCCGCCGGCATACAGCTGAAAAGCAGCCCAGTACAAGGGCTTGCGATACACCGACTGAGAATGGATAAGCGACAGCTTCGCGGTTCTGAGCGCTGCATCGGGTGGGTGGCCAGTCTGGATTTCACTGTAGAGCCGATCCATCAGGCTTGGCGTAGCCGCATCGCTGGCTTCCCATAAAGCTCCAATGACGT
>JAJXZK010000370.1 GCA_021780095.1 Acidobacteriota bacterium
GAGGTCGATGGTTACGGCAACACCCTTCGCATGGATGACGCTAATGCTCCGGGAATTCTGTCGCTTGGGTATCTCGGCTGCATCTCAGCCGCTCAACGACCGCTTTACGAACGCTCGCGAGCCTTTGTACTGTCTACTGATAATCCATACTTTTTCCAAGGCTCTGCAGCTGACGGCGTAGGCGGTCCGCATATAGGTCTGGGCTATATTTGGCCCATGTCTATCATGTTCCGAGCGTTCACAAGCACCAATGACAAGGAAACGATACAGTGCCTGCGCTGGCTGCGTGATACGACAGCGGGAACCCATTTTATGCACGAGTCCTTCTGGAAAGATAATCCGGCGAAATACACACGTCCATGGTTCGCCTGGGCGAATACCCTGTTTGGAGAGCTCCTTCTGAAGCTGGCTGCTGAAAAGCCGCAGCTGTTGCGGGCCTCGCTCCAAAATGCATAGAAGGGACGGCGCTCTGTCTCTTCGAAGCGCCCGATTTTCACCGTGCAGAGAGGGGGACGCATTACACTCATCCTATGCGCGTCCTTGTCGTTGAAGACGAACTAAGGCTGGCGGAAAATCTGGCTGCTGCGCTCAGAGAGTCTGGCCTCGCGGTCGATCACGCTGCGAACGGACTCGCTGGCGAAGCGTTGGCGCTGCAGGACCATTACGATCTAATCATTCTTGACCTAATGCTTCCCGGCAAGAGCGGCGTGGAGATATTGCGCAACCTGCGCCAGAAGCGCAAATCCACTCCCGTTCTTATACTGACCGCACAAGAGGGCAAATCATCGACGATCGAGTTGCTCAACGCTGGAGCAGATGATTATTTAAGCAAACCATTTGACTTGGGAGAGTTGATTGCCCGAGTCAAGGCGCTCATCCGCCGGGGAAAAGGAGTTGCGGATCCCATTCTTCGTGTCGGCGACATCGAGATTAACTCTCTGCAGCAGACGGCCCGCAGAGGCAACCACCTGCTTGACCTCTCACCCACTGAATACCGAATTCTCGAATACATGATGCACAGGCCACGTGCGGTGATCTCCAAGCGTGAATTATCAGAACACCTGTACGACTACGATTGGGAGCACCATTCCAATGTCATCGAAGTTCATATTTCCAACCTCCGCCGCAAACTGGAGACCACTGGAGCCGAACCGCTGATTGAGACGCTTAGACAACGCGGCTATCGTCTCTGTATCCAACGAGACGCCCTATGAAAAAGAGCCGATCTCTCACGCGACGGGTGCTGGCGACGGTTCTGCTGCTGGAGCTTGTGGCTGCAACTTCTCTGATTGCGGCTACCGTTGTCTATGAATGGCACAGCCGGTTGACTGCGTTCGATGTCATGCTACGCGGCCGCGCCGATACCCTGCTAGGCGCCGTGGGAGACGCGGAAGATGCCGCAGACAATGTAATGCTGGAAATGTCCGGACTTGTGATTCCGCCGGCGGATCTCTATCTGGTTCGTGACAACAAGAGCGGCCTTCTCGGTCAATCCGTGACTACGATTCCGAGCGATGCGCTGGCAGTAGCCGGTGCCTCACAAGGCGCGGTGGCTGTCCGAATCCATGGCCGCCATTACAGGATCGTACGCGTGACGGGAACGCGGGTTGTAGATCCGGGAGATACAAGTGGAGGACTACGTCACATCGTGACGGTCTTCTATGCCGCGCGCACCAATCATTTATGGCATGACGCGATAGGAGCAGTTCGCTTCTACGCCGTCGCGACAGTCCTGCTCTTTTCCTCCACGACACTGTTGATGGTATGGCTTCTACGACGCGATCTTGCCCCGCTCCATCAGCTCGCGATGGAAGCCGGCAAGGTTTCTGCCACGAATTGGAATTTCGAATCGCCGCGGGCGGCAAAGGAAACGAAAGAGCTACAGCCACTCGTACAAGCCATCGAGTCCGTGCTTGGACGGCTGCAACGCTCGTTCGAACAGCAGCGACGACTCACCAGCGATGCCGCCCATGAGCTGAAAACGGATGTGGCGATTGCAAAATCTTCTCTGCAACTGCTGGCGATGCGCTCCCGTACCACGGCTGAATATCAGCACGGTTTGGATATATGTCTTGACGATCTCGCACGATTAGAGAGAACGGTGCAGCAAATGCTTACGCTCGCTCGCGTGGAACACGCGGAGTCCGCCCCGAGACGCAAAGCTGAGACTGCGGGATGTTCCCTCAAACTTTGCGTTGAGACAAGCATCCGGCGCTTAAGTTCCGTTTCGGAGTCCCGAGGTTTGAAGATCGATTTCAGCCCCGAAGCTGACGTTATGGTTCGTACGGACGAGAGCGACTGCACAACTCTGCTTTCAAATCTCCTTTTGAATGCACTGCAACACAGTCCGCCGGAAGAAACAATTCACGTGGAGATGTCGGTTTATGGAGAGAGGGCACGGATCTCCATACGGGACCGAGGTGATGGCATTGCACCCGATGATCTGCCTCATATTTTTGAGCCCTTCTATCGAGGAGATCCGTCCCGCAGCCGCGCCAGTGGCGGCACAGGTTTGGGTCTTGCGATTTGCAAAGCAATCTGCGATCGGTCAGGTGGAGCGATCCAGGCTGATAGTTTGCTCGACGGAGGAGCAGAATTTAAGGTTTTTCTTCCTATTCTGCATAACCCAAGTGTTTCTAGCGAAGCACTAAACCAAGTCTGAGGGCTAATTGAGAGCCGCAAGACTTGCGTCGCGATGTTCATCGACAGCAAGAAACGTATCAGTCTTCGTGATATGTAGCAGAGATTGAACCTGCGAGGTTGCTCCACAGATCCGCAGGACGCCTTGTTTGTCATTCAAAATGCCGTAGGCGTAAACGATCAATCCAAGCCCGGCGCTGTCGATGTAGTTGACGCCTTCGAGGTCAAGCACCAAACGGGTGACACCATCCGCAATCGCACCCTGTATCTGAGAATCTGCAATCTTCAGAGACGTGCCTAAAGTCAATGCGCCCTGCAAAGTTACTACAGCGACATTGTTTGGCAAACGCTCGATGCTTGCTAGCAGTGGCATGCCAGCGATTGTAACATCCTTCGACTTTACTAGGTGACAGAGGACAAGGAACGGATCGGGCGGGGAAAATGCATCATCTGCAAACGTATCCCCGCCATACCAGGAACAGCCAGCGCTCCGCACTTAAGTCCAAGCACAAGTTATTCTGGCAGAGCAATCCGACCATTGATGTGGAAGTGTCCCGCAGCCACAGGTGCAACTGTATGTGGCTGGCCACCACCGATGCTCAGCGTGTAGTCCCCTTCAGCGATAATTGGCTGACCTAGGCTCGTAACCATGCTCAGATCTCGGCCTTTCAACTCGAAATGCACTTTCCGGCTCTCACCCGGATTAAGATGGATGCGCTTGAACCCGCGGAGAGCAATGCGTGGAGCCCCGTCGACATCCGGAAAATTGAGGTAGAGTTGAACCACTTCATCCCCTCCTAGTTTTCCCGTATTCGTTACCGTCACGCTGGCACTCACAGGGTCACCTGCATTCACATTGGCATTGGCGATCTTGAGATTTGAATAGCTGAAAGTGGTATAGCTCAGGCCGTAACCGAACGGGTAAAGTGGCTTCCCCGTGAAGTAGCGATAGGTCCGGTCCGCCATCGAGTAGTCCTCGAATTTCGGTAATTGATCAACACCTTTATAAAAAGTGACCGGCAATCGACCTGCCGGATCGTTCCGCCCACTGAGCGTATCAGCAATTGCAGCCCCACCCTCTTCGCCGGAATACCAGGATTCGAGAACTGCATTAGCGTGTTGATTAATCCAGTTGACAGCCAGCGCGCTACCATTCATAAGCACAACTACGAGTGGCTTACCCGTTGCTGCGACCTCTTGGACAAGCGCCTCCTCAGGCGTGGGCATTTGCAAATTGGTGCGATCGCCGCCCAAGAATCCAGGCTGATCGACGGGCATCTCCTCACCTTCCAATTGGCTCGTAATACCGACCACAGCTATCACAACATCTGCCCGTTTTGCTGCTGCTGCAGCTGCCGGCGACGGGTTGTTGTTGACTGGCGCCCAAATCAATTGCGCCTCCGGTGAACCATTCCCGCGCACTCCGTAGCGTACGTCGATCG
>JAJXZK010000315.1 GCA_021780095.1 Acidobacteriota bacterium
TTGTCGACCACCCTTGGAACCTTTCCTGTTTCCACAGGTACTGGCGAAGGATACGAGGGGGATGGGCAGTTGAGTTCCATTACCTATTACGATCAGAAATCGGTGCCATTGCCGTATTACCAGCGCATGCTGGCTGACTTCCAGCATCAACTGGGAGCGCGGGATTCTTTCACCATTTCGTATGCCGGGGCGCAAGGCCGCAAGGGGCAGAATGAAGTGAATATCAATCTGCCGCCGTATCAAACCGGATGGATTTATGGTGCCGGCGTTGGCGATCCAACATTCAACGCGGCACGGCCGAATCATGCCGGCAGGTTTGGGGATATTTATGTGATCCGGCCAAACTTGAACTCGTTTTACAACGCGCTGATTGGCCAGTACCAGCACCAGTTCAGTAACGGTCTCCAATTTATGGCGAACTATACCTGGGGCAAGACGGTGTCCGACTATCCATGGGTGAATACACTGGGGAATAATGGCACCGCTGGCGGCGGTGTCCGTGGATTTCAATACTCCAATATTTATGACCGCGGCGAATCGAATCAGTCTCATCGTCACCGCTTCGTCTACAGCTGGATCTGGGGTCCACTCTACGGCAGTAGCTGGCCAGGATGGGCGAAGGCGGCGTTTACCGGCTGGCGCATCAGCGGGATTGGGACCATGGAGTCTGGCGACGCGCTGACAGTGCAAAATGGCGGTCCAGGTATTCCGTGCCCGGTTGCCGATGCCGGCACCAGCCGATGCCCCACGGGCTATGGTTCCAGCGCGCAGGATGGCGCGGGATTTGACGAACTGAATATGTCGGGAAATCCGAATATTGGACATTTCCAAAAGACGATCTTTCGACAATTCGACACATCGAAATTTTCAGTGCCTCGGATGAATGTTCGGGGAAACTCCGGGCTTGGAACTGTCCGAGGCCCAGGACAGAACAATCTGGATCTTTCGCTCGCCAAGACTTTCAATATCTATCGCACGTTCCATTTGGAATTCCGCGCCGATGCATTCAACGCTCTAAACCACTCCCAATGGACTGGCGTCAATACGACCTACCCGAGTGGGAGTTCGCAATATCCATTTGGACAGGCCAATGCGGCCAGAGAGGGACGCATCGGGCAACTGGGAGCCAAATTAGTGTTCTAACCTATATCGAAGGAACGTTTTCGCAATCTTGGCCGTGGGCGCTTTCTTTCATTTGAAGTAGCGGAGCGCCCGTCGACTGAGTTGCTGTTCTTCTCGCGCGCGGATCCACCGAACTACCGGTTCCGTCGCGACTTTTTCAACCTGCACGGGAGCGCCTTGTGTATCAGCCAGAGACCTACGCCATTGCACTCTTTTTCATGGTTGTCAGTATGCTTTGCTGGGGATCTTGGGCGAACACCGTCAAGTTATGCCCAACCTACAGGTTTCAGTTGTTCTACTGGGACTATGTCATCGGCTTGCTGCTCGGCGTTTTAGTTTGGGGATTAACGCTCGGTTCCACGGGCGAAATAGGGCAGCGATTCGTGGCGGATATTTTTGCCGCCGGCAGGGTCAGCGTGATCGATGCGATCCTGGGCGGAGTTGTTTTCAACATTGCCAACCTATTGCTGGTTGCTGCGATTGAGATTGCCGGGCTGGCGGTTGCGTTTCCCGTCGCCATTGGTCTGGCGCTGATTGTAGGAGCCGTCAGCAGCTATATTCTGTCGCCGGCGGGAGATCCAGCGCTACTGTTCGGTGGGATCGCGCTGGTGGTGGTGGCCATTGTGTGCGACGCGCTTGCCTATCGCATGCGAGAGCAGGAGCACCGCGCGACAAGCCGGCGTGGTCTGGTGATCAGCCTGATATCGGGCGTGCTGATGGGCAGTTTTTATCCTTTGGTTTCCCACGCGATGAGCTTGTCGCATGCGCCCGGTCCATACGCCACCTCGTTTTATTTTGTTGTGGGCGCAGCCTTATGCGCGCTGGTGTTCAACGCGATGTTGATGCGCAAACCGCTGGATGGCAAACCGCCGGTCAGCATGGCTGCGTATTTCCAGGCGCCGTTTCGGTGGCATGTATGGGGCATCGTTGGCGGCGGAATCTGGTGTACGGGCACCGTATTCAACTTTGTCGCATCGCGCGCACACATTGTCGGACCGGCCGTTTCCTATTCCATCGGACAGGGGGCAACGATGATCTCCGCGGCATGGGGAGTTTTTGTGTGGAAAGAGTTTGCCGGCGCACCGCAGCGATCTAGAAAATTGCTGGCTCTGATGTTCGTTCTGTTTATTGTGGGGCTTTGTGCCATCGCTTTCGCACCCATCGTGGGATCTCATTAGCGACAGCGTGGGGACTGTAGAAATGGACATAGAAAAATCGATGCGGCCCATTGTCGTGGTTGGAAGCATCAATATGGATCTGGTTTCCGCCGCTCCGCGCATTCCGATCGCGGGAGAGACGCTGCTCGGGTCTGGCTTCCAGATGCATCCTGGAGGGAAAGGAGCTAACCAAGCGGTCGCTGTTTCGCGGCTTGGGTATCGGGTGGAAATGGTTGGGATGGTAGGGTCCGATTTGTTTGGCGAGCAAATGCGGCTGCACCTGCAAAGTGCTGGAGTCGGCGTGGTCGCAGTCAAGACGGTGGAGTGTCCCACGGGGATTGCCGCCATTACTGTCGCATCAAGCGGAGACAACTGCATCGTTGTCACGCCCGGCGCGAATGCCGCTATGTCGCCGGAATATGTCGAGCAGCATCGATCCCTGATTCGCAGCGCAGGCATGGTTCTGGCGCAGTTGGAGATACCCGTCGAGTCGGTTGAACGCCTGGCGGAGATATGCGAAGAAGCCGATGTTCCACTCATGTTGGATCCGGCGCCAGCGCAGGCACTTTCGCCCCAGCTTCTGCAGCGTGTTCGATGGATCACTCCCAATGAGACAGAAGCAGAGTTTTATGCGAATTACCCGAGCGGGGGTCGTTTCGCGGACGTCCACAGTCCGGACAGTTCCGGCGTCGCTGCGTTGGAACAAACAGCACGTGCCGTTTTGGCGCAGGGGCCGCGGAACGTAATTCTGAAGCTGGGCTCGCGTGGCGCGTACATTGTTTCGGATGTTGTCGCGCAGTTGGTGACTGCACCGCGTGTCGACGTGCTCGATACAACGGCTGCCGGTGATGCGTTGAACGGGGCCTTCGCAGTGGCCATGATGCTAGGGAAGACGCCATTGGAAAGCGTACAGTTCGCCGTGGCGGCCGCGTCGATTTCTGTCACTCGATCGGGTGCGCAGCCGAGCATGCCGACCTTGCATGAGGTTTCACAGGCGCTGGAGCTGAGTCGGTAGAAACTCAAGGTCGCAGCGCGAACATTTGCAATGAGAGATGCTCATCACCTTTGCGAAATCAAAAAGAAAGGGAGGATATGACGTTGCGCCAGGCAGCTCGTAGTTCATTTGCTCCCATACTTTTGACCCTCGCAGCGATGGCGTCGGTTCCGTTGTCGATGCTTGGTCAGAAGCCGAAATCGGCTGTGCCGGTGCCTTGGTATGTGTCGGCAGCGGCGATTCATCGCGTGACACTGAAGCCCGCGACGAAATATTGGCGTTTCGAGCAGCTATCGATGGATACTGCGACTGCGAACCATCAGCTGGCGACGTGGAAAAACGAAGGCATCGATGCGCTGGAGATTTTTGCGCCGGAAGAAGGCGGCAACAGCTATGACGGATTGGATGCGAACGATCGTTTCCATCTGGATCCCGCGCTTGGCAGCATGCAGGATTTTCGCCGCCTGGTGCGGCAGGCTCACCGCGCGGGACTTGCCGTCGTCACCTTTCAGAACCTTGGATACAGCAGTGTGGATGCGCCACAGTTTTTGAAAGCGGAAGAAGACGCGCGCGCGGGGCGCGACACGCCTGATAGGAACTTCTATTTCTGGAGCAAGACGAAAGATGCGCCCCAGCCTGCGGCCAGCAACAGCTACTTTCTTGTTCGTCCAAAGCAGCCGGGCTATGATCCGCTGAAAAACGAATTTTGGCAGTGGAGCGATCGTGCCCAGCAATACTACTGGACTCGCTGGCCTGGTAAAGATGCGAATGGGCAGAGCGTCCGTCTTCCGCAATAC
>JAJXZK010000339.1 GCA_021780095.1 Acidobacteriota bacterium
GCCTTGCTAGGGAGCCTGCTTATGTTGGCTGGATGTGGAGGCATGCGCTATCTCCAATCAAATGGGACACCGCGCGGCACCTACAGGATCTCGATCACCGGCACGTCGGGCAGTCTCAGCCATACTCAATTTGTTAGGGTAACAGTCAACTAAGAGGAGCCTCGGATGTTTCCTGGTTCTTAGACTTCGTGGGAGACGAGAACAATTGGACGTCACGCGATCACAACATGTGGTACTCTGTACTCGTTCTACCCTAATAACCCGTGTATACACCCGATAAACTGTGTGAAGGCCACCTCCAAGGTGGCCTTTGTTATGTCGCGGTTCCAATCGCCAAATTGAAGAATCAGAACTTTGCCGTCTCAGTGACAGTTTGAATAAGTCTTTGCACCGCAGGAAAGGACGTGTGCTGTGAAAAGAACACTAAAAAAGCTGACCAAGGAAATCATGGTTCGCACTATGGCGAGAGTGAACGTTGGCCAGCCTAAGCCGACTCTTGCATTTCAGAACAAGCGGCGCCGGTCCGTTGCCCGACTTGCCGAGAAGGAGCGTCTCGCCCTGGAAGAATAGGTCAAGCTCTCACCAGGCGAAATCCGATTTTGGAGGATTCAAAATGAGCAACACGGTTCGCGGCAGAACGGAATGCCCGCAATGCAAGCGGTCTGCTTTGTCGGAATCAAGTATGCGGCACACTGAGCACCTCTGGATCTGGTGGCTGTTCTGCGGGTACACCAGCGCGAAGTTCGGCACAGTGGACAGTAAAATCGCGGGACATGGAACCATCAGCATCTGGGAATAAGGACGACCGAAGCCGTGCATGACCTACTACAGTGATAAGGAGGCGGGCGCGTTTGATAAGAGAGTTGAAGAAGAGTTTGACGACCCTGGGTTCAAGCCACAATGGGCTCGCACCTTGCGCTGGAACCCGAAATTGCAGGATGTCGAATGTTGAGGAAGTTCTTTCGAAGGGTGTCAGAATTCCTGCCAGCCCTATACCGAACCCGCCTCCGCTGCCGGCTTCACCGCCTCGTGTGCGCAACATAAGGACAACGCCGAACGAGCGGTACAAAAGTGATGCGGAACGGGCGAACATGCCCAAATCGGCGACCATCCCGCTGGACAACGGGCTGGAGGTGCGATTTTCAAGCAATTACTCGGACGAAGACTCAAAAGGTCTCCGGCTGCAGGAAATCGCCGCCACTATCCATACTGTCGACACCCCGGATCCGATCGGCAAAATTTCAATGGTTCTGCTCTTTCCGGACAAGGGATACAACCGAGATATGGATGCAATTGCATGGGACCTCTTTTCCTGGGAACAGGCGATGTGCGACACGTGTGATGGTCATAGCGAAGAACTCTTGAAAGTGGGAAAGTTCGCTTTGCGCCACACTTTCTTCATGTCGGATGACGATTTGATCCAAGGGCCTTTTGGCTATTTGAGCAATTTGGAGATCAACGAGAACTGGCGGGGAAAGAAACTCGGAATTACGGCTGCCCAGGGGCTCTTCGCGTGGCTGTACAAAACCGCCGATCTCTACCACGTCATCTTGTATCCGGGCATATGGCAAGAGGAAGATGCGGTGAAGAAAACTTTCCGGAAATATTTCAACGCGATTTCGGTTAAGAGAAGTCCATATTACCTGATCAATCTCTTCCCGTAACGGGCTCACCAATAAGGCGCGCCTATCTGAAGGGGAGTAGGCGCCTCGTCTCCAAATGTTAATTCCGACCCGATGTGACCGCCGCCACTGCCACTTCTTTGTGAGGAATGGTGTAGTTGATCTCAGAGGACGAGTGATGATTTTCCATCGCAGCACGCAAGATGATTCCGCGGATATTGAGCCAGAATCGGTTTTAATAATGAAGAAGTGGACAGCAGTCAGCTGCTCTGTGATTGCGGCGGGCAATGAAGTATAGTGAGCGGACCGTCGTGGTAGTCCGCTTTAGCCGGTCGCGGAAGCGCTATGAAAGACGTGGCGTCCTCGTCGAAAGCGCGGCGTTGGACAAGGCCGAGCGGGAGTGTGTGGAAGATGCCGATGAACGGGCCACTGCACGCACGCGGGGGCCGAGCGGCGGCGCAAATAGGACAGCGAGTTGGTTATTCGTATGTCGAAACAGATCGGGACATTGTTTCCAGGCTGTCCGGCCCACGAACTCGCTGTCATCGCAGAACACACTGCAGTAAGGGGAAGCGACCGCGTCGGCCGGACGGAGTTAGGCCGGAATCTTGAGGAGCGCGCTTTGACTGCGGCAGTCATCGCCGCGGTTCGCCACAACCACACCGAGTACGACAGCCTGCTGGCACAGGGAATGGATCGCGCTACAGCACGCCAGAGAGTTGCCGGTAAGATCGAGGAAATCCTGGCCGTGTGGCGCATGCGATGAGGAGTTCAAACTTTAGCTTTGTTTGCCCACTGCTCTCGCGCCTTATCGAGAAAAGATGACTCCACCCGCGCTCTCTTGCCGGCGATGATTGCCTCGAAGCCTGGCATGAAAGCGTGCTTGCGGCGATGGTCCCGGCGAACCTCGGCCACCACCGCCCTCCACCGCTCGTCGAGCCCAGCCGCCAGGTAACACCTTCTGCTTTCTTTAAGATTCGCGAGCGCCTCATAGTAGTACTTGCTCTTTCCGGCAGCTAGAATGCGCACGCACAAGGCGCGAAAGACCTTTGCCGCGACAGCTGGATGCGTCCTGGCAAGGCTCTTCGCCGCCGGCTCTGTCACATAATGGCTCAATCCCTCCAGTTCGCGGTCGCCGATGCGATTCAGACGTTCCACCAGCCGTTCGATTTCTTTCACGCTGAGCCACAACTCGATGAGCGACGCCAAATCGCCTTGCTCGGCCGCAGCCATCGCCTTTTCATGCCATGGAGCGCGCTCGGACTTCGGGACATAGCGAATAAGCTCTTCGTAGGTAAACTTGCTCGGACGCGCCTGGAACTCGGCCCAGGCCGAGTCCAACGCTTCAGACCCGCGCCCCAGCCTGGACAGCAGGGCGCGTCGCATTGCGGCGAGCTTGTGGCCGTCGCCTATCTGGAATGGGCCTGCGTTCTCCATTGCGATGCCGCGTTCGAGCCAGGTGAGTGCGTCGTTCGGTTTGCGTTTTTTCTGAAACATGGTCGCAAGGGCTTCGCAGTCGCTCTGTGTCAGTCCGGTCCGTGCGGTAAGGTCGAGATACTTCTGTATGCTGCGTTGCTGCGCATAGATGGAGCGGAGGACCTGGCCCCAATGATCGCGGAAATAGGTGCCGACCCGCTCTTCCGGCTTCCCACACGCGGCCTCGAAGCGGACCCGCACTTGTCGCTCGAAGGCGGCCAGCCCCTCGCGATCCAGCACCTTGACCGCGTCGGACCCAAGTTCGTTGCAGAAACCGTAGTCGTCGTTCTCCATCCATGACAGAAGGACCTTGGCCGTCGCTTCGCCATCGGCGCCAGCCGCCTGACGCGCTTGAATCCATCCGCAGGCGAGGCCAGCGACAAAATTACCGAACTCCCATTCCGAGTCAATCTCCTGCGCCTTCAGATTGCAGGCGCCAATAAACGTTTCGTATAAGCGAACCCCCCGTGCGGGCCCGTCAGCCGTCAAAGCGACGATTTTGCCCTCCACATTGCGCAGACCCGACACGAAATCAGTCTCTTGACTCCAGCCGATGAAGCGCCCCGGTTGCAGGGCCGACTCCATCATTTTTTCTATCGGATCGCGGCGCTTGGCCATGTTGTACGCTCCTAAGAGGGGACTTCTCCATGCTAATCGAACAGCAGATCGCCGAGCGGCGGGACAGGGCCGCAGCGGAGCAACTTAAGATTTTGAAACGACCGTCGGGCCATACGGCGACTACACCGTGGGCCATACGGCGACTACACCGTCAAGTCGGTCAGCGGCCGAACCTATCGGGTGGCGATTCGCGGCCTTGGTCCCTTTGACAATTACTGCTCCTGCCCGGATTTCGCGATCAATACGCTGGGAACGTGCAAGCATGTCGAAGCAATGCTATTGCGACTGCGCCGGCGCCACCAGAAGACCTTGGAGGCTGCGAAGTACAAGCGCACCCGCGCTTCCATCTCTCTTCAGTATGGAAATACGATCGAGGTGCGGCTGCGCCTGCCCGCTTTGGTCTCGCCAGCGCTGCGAGCGGTCGCTGCGGAACACTTCGATGCAGACGGACTTCTGCGCCGCGAGCGTTACCTGCAATTTGGCGAGGTGCTGGAAGCTCTTCGGAACGCGGACGGCCACGCGGTCATTTATAGCGACGTTTTGGAGTACATCGACCGAGAAAACGAGCTGGAGGAGGGCCTCGAACTGGAACGTAAGCTGCTGGCGAAGCTCAAACGAGGGCAAGATCCGACGGACGGCATCTTGAAGACCAGGTTGCTGCCGTATCAGGCGCAGGGCGCGGTGTTCGCGGCGTGCCGCGGCCGCGCGGTTCTCGCCGCCGCCGCCGACATGGGCCTGGGCAAGACCGTGCAAGCGCTGGCCATGGTCGAGCTTCTGTGCAAACGCCGGGGAATCGAGCGCGTGCTGGTGATCGCGCCGGCCTCGGGCAAATATCAGTGGAAGACGGGAATCGTAAAATTTACAGACCGTTCGGTACAGGTGATTGATGGATTGTTGCCGCGGCGGCAGAAGATGTATGCTTCCCCCGCATTTTTCACCCTCACCAGCTATGAACTGGTTCTCAAAGACGTCCGGTATATGCAGGAACTGAGGCCGGACTTGATCATCCTGGACGAGGCGCAGCGAATTCGCAACTGGGCCACCGCAACCGCGCGCACCATCAAACAATTGAAGAGCCGTTATGCCCTGGTGCTTACCGGCACGCCGCTCGAAAACAAACTGGAAGAGCTTTTTTCCGTCGTGGAGTTTGTCGATGGCCGCCGGCTCGGCCCAGCATTCCGCTTCGTGGACGAACACCGCGTAATCGACGAGAAGGGCCGCCTGACAGGCTATCGCGGGCTGGACCGCATTCACGAGCAGTTGGCTCCGGTCCTGCTGCGGCGCACGCGGCAGCAGGTGCTGAAGGAACTGCCCGAACGGACCGACCAGATATTCCGTGTGCCGTTGACCCGCCAGCAAGCCGAACCCTATTACGAGCAGAGCGATCTGTTGGCGCAGCTCATGCGGAAGTGGGAGCGGCAAGGCTGGCTTTCCGAGATCGACCAAAAACGCATTCTGTGCTGCATTCAAAACATGCGCATGTTGTGCAACTCGACCTTTCTCTTCGATAAGCAGACCCGTCATTCGCCCAAGCTGCAGGAGTTTCGCGAGATCATGACCGACCTGGCCCAGGGGGAAGAGCGCAAGGTGGTTGTGTTCAGCGAGTTTGAGCGAATGACCCACCTGGCGGGCGAAGAGCTTCGCAAGCTGGGGATTGGATTCGTCTCACTCCATGGGGGCGTTCCCTCGCATCAACGCGGCGCATTGATTGAGAAGTTTCGCAACGATCCGGCCTGCAAGGTCTTCCTGTCCACAGATGCTGGAGGAGTAGGGCTCAACCTGCAAGCCGCTTCCGTGGTGGTCAACTTCGAGCCGCCGTGGAACCCGGCCCGGCTGGAGCAGCGCATCGGACGGGTGCATCGTCTGGGCCAGTTGCGACCCGTGTATGTGATCCACATGTTGACGTCCGAAAGCATCGAGGAGCGCGTCTGGGAAACGCTGCGCTTGAAAAAGTCACTGTTTGCCGGAGTGTTCGATTCTCCCACCGGCGAGGTCAGCTTCGCCAAGCTGGGCCGGAAGACGGTCCTGCAGGCGGTAAAGGAAATTTTCGCGGACCAGCCGGGCAGGCCGAAACCTGGGATTGACCATGCTCCTGCCGTACCGGTGGCTGCGATGCAGGTGTCTACTCAGTTGCCCGATTTGGCGGGCGCCCTTATATCCGAGAGCGCGGGCGTTTCGCCAGCATCGGGGGCGACGCCGGGAAGTTACGGCATCGAGTTGGCGGCGGCGTCATTCATCGAGGCTGGGATGAGATTCATTGAGTCGATCGCAGCGGGCGGCATCGCGGGGAGTTCCGATGGTGTATCCGCCAGTCGCTTGCATCAGACGCTGTCCTCGCTCTTTACATGTGACGCGCGCACCAACCGCCCAACATTAACCATTCCTCTGCCCGCATCCGCGACCCCGGAACGAATCACTGGGGCAATATCGGCCCTTCTAAGCACGTTCGACCAAGCTGCGAGGGCGACGACCACAGGTTTGAAGAACCAGAGTTGAGCGCCTTAAACACGGCAGGCCTGCAAGGCGGTTTTTCCCCGAGTGTTTGAACTCGTCGTAGCAAATGATCGGCCCCTCTTTAGCCGGTCAAGCGCGTTGACTGACGTCTTGTACTACAGTTGAACCAGATGCAGTGGAGGCTTTGTGACCGTCACAACGAGCAGAAACGATGCGATTATGGTTTTGGCGGTGAGTCTGCGCACCAGCTTTAGGAAAATTCTCAACCGCATGGTTGTCCTTTGAACGAAGGGGCACGCACGCGTTGCCGTCACGCTTGGCGCTCTGCCCCAAGGATGGCAAACGTCGTTGCGGGCGCTTGCTGAAGAATGTGGGCTGCAGGCTGACATCGCTGCGGTCTTCGACAACGTGCGCAAATTCCTCGAAAACGTTCTGGTAGGCGGCATGGAGCAGTGAGCCGGAGATGGCCAGCAGAAGTTCAGAATTGGTTTCATTCGAGCGGCGTGACGAGGAGAACCAGCTGCTGCGGGAAGAGAATGCTAGGCTGCGCCGTGTTCTGGCCGCTCACGGCATCCCTGTCCCACAGTTCACACCAGATGATGCACGTCCGGTTCAAACGATTACTCCCGCGGCCGTGGGAAGCAAGGAGGAGCGCGCTCGCAAACGGATCGCTCTTTTTCGGAATCTGTTCCGTGGGAGGGACGATGTTTATGCGTGGCGATGGGAGAATCCCGACGGCCGGTCTGGATACGTACCAGCGGCGCTGAAGAATTGGAGAGCCATCAACTCGAGCAGGCCGGAGGATCGGAAGAAGGTTGATCGGAACACACGAAAGTTCCTCCCGTTTAGCGACATGGTTATTGAGAATCATCTTCTGGGGAAAGAAACCATTGGCATCTACCCTCTGCTACCCGACGAGACCTGCTGGTTTCTCGCCGTGGACTTCGATAAAAAAACATGGGCTGAGGACTCCCGCGCGTTTCTCGATACATGCCAGGAGTTGAACGTGCCAGCTGCCCTGGAACGCTCGCGCTCGGGAAATGGCGGCCATGTTTGGATCTTCTTTGAACAGGCAATTCCGGCGAGCACCGCACGTAAACTTGGATGCGCGGTTCTCACGCGGACCATGGAACGCCGGCATCAACTCGGCCTCGATTCCTATGACCGTTTCTTCCCAAACCAGGACACGATGCCCAAGGGCGGGTTCGGAAACCTGATCGCGCTTCCCTTGCAGTTTGCACCGCGCAAGTCGGACAACAGTGCTTTCATCGATGCGGGTCTCCGTTCGTATCCGGATCAGTGGGGGTTTCTTTCTACGATCCGGCGGATGTCTACCGCAGCCGCGGAAGCTCTCATAGCCGATGCCCAACGCAATGGCGATCTGATCGGAGTCCGTATCAGCATTGCCGATGACGAAGATACACAAGATCCGTGGACGCTGCCACCTTCACGGAAGCGTATGGAGCGGCCGATTGAGGGACCACTCCCGGAAAGAGTGCAGATCATTCGCGCGAATCTGCTGTACGTGGAAAAACAAGGCCTGCCGCCCGCCATGCTGAATCGTCTACTCCGGCTGGCGGCATTCCAGAATCCTGAGTTTTACAAAGCGCAGGCGATGCGGCTTTCAACTTATGCCAAACCGCGCGTAATCGCGTGCGGCCAGGATTTCCCCCAGCACATTGCCGTGCCGCGCGGATGTCTGACGGAGGCGTTGGCCCTTTTGCAGGCACACAACATCCGGCCCGAAGTTCGGGACGAGCGATTCGCAGGCACACCTATCACGGCGGAATTCGACGGTCAGCTTCGGCCGATCCAAGAGAAGGCTGTCGCAGGGATCAGCGTCCACGACGAGGGAATTCTCTGTGCTCCGACGGCTTTTGGGAAGACTGCCGTAGCAGCATGGCTGATTGCAAAGCGCAAAGTCAATACTCTGATTCTGGTCCATCGGCAACAACTACTCGATCAATGGCAGGAACGGCTGGCGATGTTCCTGAATATGCCCGCAGTCTCGATTGGGCATATCGGCGGCGGAAAGATGCACCGGACAGGGCGCATCGATGTCGCGGTCATTCAGAGCCTCTATCAGAAAGAAGCCGTAAAAGACTTTGTTGCTGAATACGGCCAAGTCATCGTCGATGAATGCCACCACATATCTGCGTTTACGTTTGAGCAGGTGATGAAGCAGGTGAAAGCAAAATATGTCGTTGGTCTGACCGCTACCCCGACGCGAAAAGATGGACACCATCCAATTATCTATATGCAGTGTGGCCCTGTCCGGTTCAGCATGAGCGCCAAGGCAATGGCGGAGATGAACCCTTTCAAACACAGGGTGGTTCCACGTCACACGGATTTCCAGATGCCGCCAGATCTCACCGAAGTGACGATTCAGGATGTCTACGGCGCGCTGTCGAATGACGCGTTGCGCAACGCAATGATCGCCGACGACATCGCACGGGCCATCGAGTCAGGACGTTCGCCTCTGCTCCTGACTGGCAGGACAGAACATCTACAGTATTTCGCAGCAAGACTCCGTGGCGCCGCCCAACACGTCTTTGTTTTAAAAGGGGGCATGGGCAAGAAGCAGCGCCGACTGACCGCGGAGACCATGGCTGCGGTACCAGACAACGAATCGCGAGTGATTCTGGCCACGGGAAGTTACATTGGGGAGGGATTCGACGATGCGCGTCTGGACACATTGTTTCTCGCCATGCCGATCTCCTGGAAGGGGACCTTGCAGCAGTATGTTGGCCGTCTCCATCGTCTCCACGACAACAAGCGCGTCGTCCAAGTCTATGATTACGTCGACAACGGGGTCCCGATGCTGGCAAGAATGTACGAGCGCAGATTGAGGGGCTACAGCGCAATTGGCTACGCAATCGAGCAGGCAGCTGCCGATGCGCATGTAGCGTAGAAATTTGAACAGAGGGCGATAGGCCCAGGCGGGCTAGACGGAGGTCAGCCGGAGGGGAGTGGAAGGCGACGTGCAACAAGACGCAGCGTGAGTTTGCCGCACAGATAGGCCAGGTATGCGGCGGCCTGGTTTCGGGAGAGCAAAAGAATGCGCCGTTGCGGGCCTCGCTCCGGAGATCAGTACTATCAATGCCGCCAGACTCAGTCCCGCAGGTAGTCATTCGGCGTCATGATCGAGATGCTTTCAAAGGGATGCAATACCAGAAGATCCGCGTCTCCGCTGACAATCAGGCTTGCGGACCCGTTGACCGCCACTTCCAGAAACTTGTCGTCGCGAGGATCGCGGCAGGTCTGGATACGGCAGACAACAGAAATCAGCTCCGCAGTACGGCCCAGGAGACGGAAAAACAGTTGCCGGTCTTCCCGGCTAATATAACGATCAAACTTTGGACGGGAAAGCACATCCTCAAGTTCATCCATCGTCGCCTCGGAAACCAGCAGTTGTCCGGTCTCAACGGCCTTGGAAACGGCACGCCCGGGCACCGAATCCGGCAGGAGCAGCCGGCTGATGAGCGCATTTGTGTCCACGACAATTCGCGGCCTATCCTTCATCAGACAGCAGCTCGGTCAAAACGGTTTTGTTCATACCTTGCCCCGCCGCCTGGATTGCGACACGATCGCAGAAGCGCTGAAACTCGGTCGCATTCACATCGCGCAGGCGGTCGTATTCCTCCGGGGAGAGCAAGACGGCGATATCGCGGTTTTGACGACGAATCACCACGGGTCCCCGCTGTGCAGCATCCAGCACCGCCGCTAAACGCTGCTTCGCATCTGTTGCTGAAAAGGAACGCATAAATCCTCCTTCGTACATTATATCTAAAATAGACATTTTAGACGGCGGTTGAAAATTACTGATGGTCGGCTGCCCGGGCGGTAGGAGTAATTCTAATGCGCGTTCATGTTGAGACCAACAATCCAGGGCCAAGCGGTGAGACTTCAAAGTCCGTCCGCATGGGCAGCCAAACGAGGCAAGCCAACTTCCAACATATGCGTGTGAGCCACGGTAAATTTGTTCTAACTTGGGAGAGACTGTGCACATGAATTTTGAGTCATTCGCAGATAGTCGAAGACCAAGCGAGGGTTGCGCGTGAGTTGGCGCATTTTCTGGGCGACGTTGCGGGCTCCGCGCGATTGGATCACTCCCACGGCGAAGCGGCGAATCCGGGTCATGTTTTCCGGGCCGTGGCCGGTACGGATGCGACTGCGATCTTCGTCGTAGTTCCAGTCGATGACGTAGTGGCAGCCGTTCTGTCGGGTAAGGGACTGGCGCGGTATCTGCGTCGAGCGCGATCCGTTTCCAACCCCTCCCCATAAGAACTGTGCATGAAGTTTTCCCTCACACAGCTCACCCAGTAAGCTTTGTGGAAAGGGTTATGTGCCGTTTTCGGAGGAAGGAGACTTTCACGGCATACTCTCTACACCGGGCAGTGGCTGGACTTTCCAGTCCCAGTACAGCCCAAGGGTTCCGTAGAGGTATTCGTTACTCCATCGCCGCCATCCGGTACTTGTCTTTCGCCGCCGCTTCCGCCGAGTTAAAAGGCTGCGCACCTTCATCTCCGTGTAGTCGCGCACTTCGCTGAATGCGCGACTCGCATTTCCGACCCGGAAGTAGTTGACCCACCCAGCGAGCGAGGCATTGATTTGCGCCACCACTTTCGGCATAGGGGTTGCCCCGCTGTGCTGAATGATGTCGCGCACCTTGGCCTTGATTGCTTTGCGAGCCTTCTTCTTCGGTGTCATCTGGATATAATGGCCGTTTCCTTTGCGCTTGCGGGTACGGCGCAGGTCGAATCCCAGGAACCCAAAGGCTTCCCCCTTCAGCGTGTCCACCACCTTGGTTTTCTCCTTGTTCAGCTCTACGCCGAGCGGCGCGAGTTGCTCATGGAGCCGTTGCAAGGCTCGTTCAGCCCAGCCGCGTTTGGTGTGGTGGCCGCTGACGGTGATGACAATATCATCGGCGAACCGATGATAGTTCACTGCCTCGTAGTTCCCTTCTGTCGTCTTGCGACGTATCGCGTCAAAGGCCCAATCCAACTCGTTCAGATAGATATTCGCGGCCAGTGGGCTGAACGGACCTCCTTGCGGAACCCCGAGCTTTCCTCCGACGTTGATAATCTGCTTCACGAGATGCAAGACCTGCGGGTCTTGGACCCGCTTCGCGATTTTGTCTAACAGCACCGAATGTCGGATCGTGTCGAAGTACCGCGACAGATCAACATCGATGATGGTTGACATGCGCCGCATTACACTGCGTCTGACTTCCGCCAGTGCGCGGTGCGGTGACCGCCGGGGTCGGAATCCGTAAGAGTTCGGGCAAAAGTCCGCCTCGAAAATGGCTTCGAGAATCAGCTTCAGTGCCCCTTGCACCACGCGGTCGCGTATGCAAGGAATTTGAAGCGTTCGGAATTTGCCATTCCCTTTCGGTATATCCACCCGCCGGTTCGGCAAGGGCTTGTACCTGCCTGTTTCCAAGTCTTCCCGTATTGCCGCGAGAAAATCGACCCGCCCGGTTTGTTCGATGTCCTCAAACTTCTGGCCATCGATGCCGGGCGCGCCTCCATTCCTTCTGGCAGCACGGTAAGCCTCTTCGAGGGTCTCCATCTTCGTAACGTGCACGAAGAGACCCCAGAAGCGATGCGACTTATCCGACTTCGCCTTTCGATATATCCGTCTCCGCAGGTCCTGCAGACTGATAGGTGCTTTTGTCATTTCACCCCTGCCTCACTTTGTCGAGCGGAATACTTACCGGTCCGGGCCCTTTCCTCCGGACGCGTTTTGCTGCACGTCCATCAACAGTAGTACGACCCGATCCGCCACCCTGGCGCCTGCGCCTGCACTTCCCACTCGCGGTTATAGCAGTCGCCTCCTCGACGAGATTTCTTCGCCGGACACCGAGGGCTTCTCCAGTTGCCACATTCTCCTTCTCACCATGTCGTCGCTGATACCCCGCCGGAGAGAGCCGCCGCATCGGACTCGTTTCGATCGGCTCTTGCTGCTTTCGCGCGTTATCGACCGTCTCAGCCTCCGGGTTCGCATGTAACGAGGCTACATCTGCGTTCACTGCACGTTGCAACCTGGTGAGTTGCGCATACTCCTTTCTGAGCATGTTGTCGGAGGGCTTCATCGTCTCGCTCTCGCTCCACGACGCCTCCCAAGCTACAGGGCTTGAGTCTGTTAGCCCCGGCCGGACTTGCACCGGCTGGTTAATGTGTCCTTGACTGGACACGCCGATGGTCCAATGCCCCCGGTTCACCTTGAGGATACGTTGGGCATCGGCTGGTTGCGGAGTTCGGCTGGTGATGCCGTAGGCGATCTCGGAGGATTGCCGGCCCGTGCGCTTCTCGATGCAATGCCGTTCGATGACATACGCCTGGCCGAGGTGAGGAAAGTCGAGATACCGGTTCAGTTCCGTCGTCGCCCAGATCTTGCGGGTTTCGATGCGTCCGTGATCGCAAGGCGTCTGCTCGACGTAGTGCGGCGTGCCCCGATCCTGGAAATAGAGCTTCAGATCCTGGAGAAGTCCGGGCTGGTTTGCTTTGACGGTGAAATGGTAATGGGCCTGGCGCTTCTCGACCAGGTATCGGGCCAGTGGGCGCTGCGTCAGCAAGGCGTCGGCGCTGATGTCCTTGCCTTCACTATCGATCCCATCCAGCAGGGGGATGGCGATCTTGATCTCGTTGGTCTGTTTGGCCTCATCCCGGCCTTCGACGGGCAGGGCCCCTACTTTTTTTGGGTGTAGCAGATCTGGGTCCGATGACCGACGACACTCATGATGTGGGTCGGATGGCCTTGATCGTCGCGGGCATTGCACATGGTTTTGCCATCGATGGCGAGACTCTCATCCTGGCCGGCATGGATTTGATTCCAGCGTTGCAAGGCGTGGTCCAGTTGGGCAGGGTCGACGCGGAGCAATACATCGCGGATGACCGACTCGCTGGGGACGAGGTAATGGCCGTTTTCCAAACGACAGCGGAAGCGTGCCCGGGACTTCTGCCCCAGACTTTGGGCCCAGTCGGCGATGGCCTTGTACCCGCGCATGCCACATACGACCGCTCCGGCGGCCAAGCCCAAAATCGTAGGCAAGCGATGTCGCCGTCCTTGCCCGCGGCGGGGATCGGGGATGGCAGAGAAAAACGAGGGGAGCGATTGCATCTGCGTGGCGGCGAGCCTCATGTTGCTACCTCCTGTCCGGTAAGGGGAAGGGAGAACGGTGCGGCACAACAACTCCCGGGCATTGGCCCGTAAGGGTTGGACGAAGATCATCTTGGGGGATTGAGGGGTTGCGGTGTAGCCGAGACGGGTGCGGCGGAATCCCCTGGTGTTGCCGACATGCACCCAGTTGGCGGCCCTGTAGACTGTCCCCTGAAAGCGCTGCGGGTCCACAAAAGTTTCCAGCAACAGCACCCCATGACCGAAGGCCGCTTCCCAATCGCTCGACAGACGCCGGCGGCACAGAGACAGAACCCGTGATCCCACATTGCCAACATGCCAGCCAGCCAGGATGAGAAATCGGCTGTTATTGACGATCAGTTTCAGGCGGCTATAACGATGCCGGAAATGCCAACCGATCCAGCCATCACGCGCCGCAATCTTGAGGGCGGAGGCGGAAAAGCTCAACAGGGCCACCCATTCCTGGCGCCAGGTAGCGACATACCATAACGTTTCGCCGATCTTCGGCAACGCCCCCAGATAGTGATGCTGGCGCATCAACTCCTGGTAGCGTCGCTGCTCGCCTGAAAGAACCGGCCGCACAACGATCTCACGCAACTCCAAGGGTGCATCCCCCGGGCGAAGTACTTTCCACGGTTCCGCCCTGCTTTACTCAGGAAAATACATCATCGGTAACCCCAATGTCTGAAGACTGAAGAAAATGCAACCCTTCAACTCTTGTAGCAGTTAGGCGCCAGCACAAATCCACCCTGCCCGGGTCGGTCTACCTGCTTGACAGGTCCCACTTCCGGCGAGCAAAAATTATTCCGGCTCAGGTCTCTGCACGGGAATGCCGCGAGAATCAGTTCAGACCCCCCAAGTGCTTGAGCTAAAGGCAGTTACCGAAAAGATGCTGTCCACTGCAGACCGTTTGGTGAGGGCGCGGGCACTTTTGGAGCGTTCTCACTCGGCCGAGATTTCTCGCGATCTTTTGCGCACCGAGATCCGCGACTCCTGGCAACGATGTCTCGATTCTGGGCTTGAACCTACTCGGCCACCCCGTCAGATGGCTCTGACCTCGCTGGAATTGCATGCCCTGATCGAACAAGACTCCTATCTGGTGCACCTCGCCAAGACTGAGTTTCGAAAGCTCCAGAAGCAAATACCGGGCGACAACTTCGTCATTGGGTTCGCCAATCGTGAGGCGGTTCTGATGGACGTCATCTCCTCGAGCCCATCCGGTCCCTCCCAGGTGTCCCCGGGATTTTGCTGGAAGGAGAATATCCGCGGCACCAATGCTCTTGGGACAGCAGCCTTCAATCGGAGTCCGGTCTCAGTCCATTCGCTAGAACACTTCTTCCGTGATTACAGCGGACTCACCTGTACGGCTGCCCCTGTAACCGATCCTGATGGCGAAGTTGTCGGCATCCTTGATGTATCTTCCGATTGTCACTCGCGTCAACAACAGACGATGTCGCTGATTTGCATGTCTGTGCTGCATTTGGAGGCGGAGCTCTTTCGCGAGCGCTTTCGTTCCGACATCATTCTGCAATTCCACAGCCGCGATGAATTTGCCAATACGCTCGATGCCGGCTTGATTGCGCTCGACGATGAGGGTCGAGTGATTCGCAGCAATCAGCAGGCCCGGTTTCTCCTTGAGGGCTTACCAATCGAAGCTGGGCACCACTTCGATGAGGTTTTCCGTGTCCCGTTTCGCGATTTCGCGTCTCGTCCGCACGCTGCCGGCAACCTCACCCAACTCGTCGATGTCAAGGGGAGCTCCTATAGCGTACGGGTCTACAACCTAAGCATCAGCCCGCGCATCTCGTTTCCTGCCCCGCGTCCAACTCCAACGGATCTGGCGGAGAACCTTCCGGTCGGCTTTGTCTGTAAGGATCCGGTAGTCTCGCGGGCAGTCTCGATGGTCAAGCGCGCCGTCGAGATGTCCATCCCCATTCTCATTCGCGGGGAAACCGGAACGGGCAAGGAGATGCTCGCCCAATATGCGCACCGTTTGAGCCGGAGAAGCGGCCGCTTCGTTCCGGTCAACTGTGCTGCGGTTCCAGAGAACCTCATCGAATCGGAACTGTTTGGCTATCGCGATGGCGCATTCACCGGCGCGCGCAGTGGGGGATCTGCGGGTCTGGTCTTACAGGCGGATGGAGGCACGCTCTTTCTCGATGAAATCGGCGACATGCCGATCAGCCTCCAACCCGCCTTGCTGCGGTTTCTCGACAATTGGACGGTCCGGCCCATCGGATCGAGTAAAGAGCAGAACGTCGACGTACAACTCATCACCGCCACCAACACTGACCTGGAACAGGCGATTACCGAAAGAAGGTTCAGGCGCGACCTCCTGCATCGCATCGACGGCGTTGAGATTTTCTTGCCTCCGCTTCATGAACGGTTGGATTTTGAACAGATTGTTTGGGACGTGCTCGGTCGTATCTCCCCGCGCTCCAGCATCACTGAAGATGGGGTTCAGCTTTTACGAGAACAACCCTGGCCAGGAAATATTCGCGAATTGCGCAACATTCTCTCCCGAGCCATGATCTCGTGCTTCGGGTCGATCCTCTCGACGAAGGTGATCGAGTCGGTGTTGCCCAATGGTCATCGCAATGGCAGCGCACAACATCCCCATGCATCCGTGCTTCACGATCTGCGCCGGAACGCTGTGCTCGATGCCTACCGCAAGAATGGAGGAAATATCTCCAGGACGGCGCAGGAACTCTGTGTATCTCGCAACACGGTCTATCGAGAATTGAGATTGGCTGGACTTGTGGCGAAAGAAGATACAGAGCAGCATTTAGATTGATTACGATTCGCTGTCCGGAACCTCACGGACGGCAGTGCCGAATAGATTCTTCAATTTTCATTTGTAGACAAAAATACTTCGTGCGCCGTGACAAGCCGGTGTTTTTCAGTGGGAGATAGTCCCACCCGGGAACTGGTTCGCTCCACCCGGTAGCAATCGAAGCGGCGATGGAGGCAACAAAATCGTCGGA
>JAJXZK010000092.1 GCA_021780095.1 Acidobacteriota bacterium
TCCTCGGCCGATGCCTGTCCGCGGGCGAGAATGCCGGCTGCGCCACTGATGCTGGCCAATGGATTGCGTATCTCATGGGCAAGACTCGCAGACAATTGTCCCGCGGCGGTAAGACGCTCAGTCTTCTTGAGCTGGTCGATGTTCTGCCGCAGCTCAGTGTACACATGCTCCAGTTCGAGCTTGGTCAATTCCACACGCTTCCGCTGCATCCGCTCGCGGTCCGCGAGCAATCCGGCAATCACACCGGCAGCGCCAAAGGTGCTGAGTTCCACGAGTTCATCTTGTGCATCCAGCGGTTCTCGATACCAGTGCCGGTGGATCGAGGGCGCCTGCAACAGGGTGGCGAGTAGAACCGTCTTGAGCGCACCTTTCCAGCCGAAGAACAGTCCAGCCAACATAAAGGGAAGAATATTCAGGTGGTGTAAAACATTGTTCAACACCACGTCGTGCTGAGGCGCCATCCAGGCAGACACGGCAAGTATCACCACCAGTGCTGCGATAAGGGCCGCCTTCGCCTTCGACGATTGCAAGCTGGATGGGATGAAGGACATGTCCTCATTTTCCCACGATGGCGAAGAATGCCCGTCGAGCCAACCGGAGAGCTGAAACGGAACCGATGTGGGACTTGCTTGCATCACGAAGGTAGATGCAATTCAATCGCCAAGCCGCAGGGCTCGAATTTGTTGTCCGCGGAACGATATTTTCGTCCAAAAAGCTGTCGATACTGACCCATTCGGAACACGTGGGTGTCCCATTTGGGACAGCCGCGTCGACATATGGGATAAATAGCCAGACTTGGCCCGCTTAATTTTGGCCGCCGGATTGCTTTTGGGTAGGGGTGAGCTACTGCAAGATTGTCTTACTATCGTTGTTCTTTCCGGCCCGATTGCTTTTTGGAGGGCAATCGGTGCCCCAGCGGTCCGCGCCTGTACCGGCGCTGTCCGTGCAGTCCGCAACACAAGGGGCGGAACTCCCAATAGCGCCCGTGCCGCAGGCCGGAACAGCCGCAGACGTCCAGTTACCTGCGTCTCAAAGCGCACCGCTTGTACTTTCACTGTCGGACGCCATTGCAATGGCGGAGCGGAACAGCCCCAGGTTGCGAGAGGCTTCGGCGATGTCTCAACGCACGACCGCGGCGCAGCAGACAGCGCGTGCGTACAGCAATCCCAGCCTGGAGGTTTTTGAAGGCGAACAGTATGCCCGGGCCGTTTCCATCCCGGGTATACCTGGGCTGCTGCAGCATTATGCGGCGTCTCAAACGATCGAAATTCCATCGGAACGAAGGGCGCGTCAGAGTGCCGCACGGTTTCAGGTTGCAAGCAGCCGGGCTTATCAGAAGGCTGTCATGTTTTCAGTTGTTGCGGACGCGAAGCGCGCCTTCTACAGTGCCCTGCGGCGACGCGAGGAGATCACGCACGCCCAAGAAAACCTGCAGTTGGTGCAGGACTTACGACGGCGCGTCGAGCTCGAGGTGCGGATCGGCGAAAAGGGCAAATTGGAATTGACCCGCACCGAAGCGGAGATGGCGCGTGCGCAGTTTATGGTGCGAAGCGCCCGGCTGCAATATGCCAATGCGATTGCCCTGCTGCGCGTCGCCATTGCGGCCCCGGCTGACGCGAATCTGGATCCGAAGGGCAATTTTTCTCCTGGCATCGCGCTTCCGCCAGTCGAGCAAATGCGGGATGACGTGCTACGGGCGCACCCTGTTGTGGTTCAATCGCAGGCTGAAATTCAGCGGTCTCAGGCCACCCTAGATTTTGAGCGCGCGCTGCGCATTCCCCGGCCAACCGCTTACGTGGAATACGAGAACCAGCCTGACCTGCGTTTCTGGCGTGCGGGAGTGACCGTGCCAATTCCTCTATGGGACCGTCGCCGCGGCCAGATCGGAGAAGCCAAGGCCGCCATTTCTGAATCGACTGCAGTGCTGGAACAACGGCGACTGGAACTCATCTCCGCGGTGGAGCGTGCGTACGAGCAATATCAACTGGCAGATCAACAGGTCACTTCGCTCCAGTCCGGCTCACTCCGTGCCGCCGAAAGCGCTGTGGATGCGGCCAAAGCTGCCTATCGCTTTGGGGAGCGCGGCATTGTAGAGGTGCTGGACGCGCAGCGGGTCCTTCAAACTGTGCGCGCTGACCTGCTGGATGCGCAATTCGCGCGCCAGTCGGCGCTGGTCGACCTGGAAGAACTTGGCGCGATGTCGCCTGGAGCGAGGCCCTGATGATTGACATAGAGTTTTATGCGACCCTGTTACCGCGTAGTTGGTGGGTTCAACGTCTCGGAATTTTCGTCCTGCTTCTCGCTCCACTGATGGTGGCAACGCAGGGCTGCAACCCAAAACAGAACGCGACCGTCGCTGCCACCGACACGAACAATCCCAATGAGATATCCATCACCCCCGCTCTTGCCCAGAATCTGAAATTCGGTGAGCCGCAAATCACAGACGTAAAGGGCACGCTGCGTGTCTCCGCGCATATTGAGACCGATGCCAGACGCATCGCGCGCGTCGGCTCTCCGGTTGCAGGACGCATCCTCAAGCTGCTGGTGTTCGAAGGTGAGTATGTAAAATCCGGAACCGTTCTGGCCATGCTGCACAGCACAGACCTATCGGACACGCAGGTGGCACTCATCAAGGCCTATTCCCAGCAGGGCCTTGCCTCGGCTTCAGAGCATCGGGCTGAGCAACTTGTGAAGGCGGACGTGATTGGTCGCGCGGAGCTCGAGCGCCGACGGGCGGAATTGCTGCAGGCCAGCACCGAGGCCGCATCCTACCGCACCCAACTCCTTGGCCTGGGCATGACGGAAGCGCAGATCCGCAACCTGGAAACCACCCGTAAGCTCAGCGCGGACTACCCCATCGCCGCGCCGAAGAGCGGTACTGTTCTGACGCGAGAAATTACCATTGGCCAGGTGGTGCAACCATCTGATCCTGCGTTCACCATAGCGGACCTATCAAGCGTCTGGGTGGTGGCCAACGTGCCGGAAGAAGATGCCGGCCATCTGCAAAAGGGCATGGAGGTCGAGGTCCGAATCCCCGCCCTGCCGCAACACAGGATCGAGGGAAAGCTTTCATTTGTCTCCCCAATTGTCGATCCCTCAACGCGTACGGTTGAGGTCCGCATGGACGTTCCGAATCCCACCGGTCTGCTTAAACCGGACGAGCTGGCCAGCATGACATTCACCGGCCATGCCGACCGCAAACTCACCGTGCCGAACGCGGCGGTGGTGCGCGAAGGCAATAAGGACTACGTGTTTGTACAAGACGGACCACGGAAATGTGTTTTGCGCGAAATCGCTCTTGGGGAAGAGGAGAACGACCGCAGGGTGGTGTTCACCGGTGTTCAGCCGGGCGAACGCATCGTCACTGATGGCGCATTTCACCTGAACAATCAGCGCAAGCAGAACGCGATTAAAGGGAGCCGATAGATGCTGCATTCCATCGTCGCGGCTGCATTACGGCAACGGCTCATCCTGGTGGTGGTCGCCGTGGCTCTCGTAGGGTTCGGACTCAATGCAGCCCAGAACCTCTCGATCGATGCTTTCCCTGACGTCGCCAACATTCAGGTTCAGATTGCCACCGAGGCTCCCGGCAAATCCCCTGAAGAGGTCGAGCGATTCGTCACCATTCCGATTGAAATCGCCATGACAGGTTTGCCCGGCATGACGGACATGCGTTCGCTCAACAAGCCAGGGCTCTCTCTTATTACGCTCGTCTTCACCGACGAGAGCGACCTGTTCCGCGAGCGGCAGATGGTTTCGGAGCGGCTTTCCGAGCTGCGTGATCGCATGCCCGTGGGAGTCACGCCTGTTCTTGGGCCCATCACAAATGCGTTAGGCGAGGTCTACCAGTACACACTGGAAGTGCCCGGAGAGAGTGCCCAGAAGCACCCTCTCTCCCACGCGGACCTCATCGAGCGCCGCACACTGCAGGACTGGGTGGTACGTCCTCTGCTGCGCTCGATTCCCGGAGTGGCAGAGATCAACTCCACGGGGGGCTTTGTCAAACAGTATGAAACCCTCGTCGATCCTCAGAAATTGTATTACTACAAGCTCACCATTAATGATGTGCGGGACGCGCTCGCCCACAACAATGCGAACGCTGGTGGAGGCGTCCTGCGCCAGCATGCCGAGCAATACCTGATTCGCAGCGTGGGCCTGCTGGGTGGCCTGGAAGACATCCGCAATATAGTGCTCAAGGAAAGCAAAGGCACGCCGGTGTATGTCCGCGATGTGGGCGAGGTCCGCATCGGCACAGAAGTTCGCGCAGGCGCCATGATGAAGAACGGCTACACCGAGGCTGTGGGCGGCGTTGTACTGATGACCAGCGGCGGCAATGCGAAACAGATCGTAAGCCGCGTGAAAGAGCGGGTTGCGGAGATCAACAGCAGGCACATGATACCCGGCGGTCTGCAGATCGTTCCCTATTACGACCGCTCGCAACTGGTGGATGCCGCCATCCGTATGGTAACGGAAGTGCTTGGCGAAGGCATCATCTTCGTTGTCATCGTGCTGTTTTTATTCCTTGGCGATTTGCGCTCAAGCCTGATTGTGAGCGCCAATCTTGTACTCACGCCGCTGCTCACTTTTTTGGTCATGAACCGCATCGGTCTGTCCGCCAATCTGATGTCCCTCGGCGGACTTGCCATCGCAATCGGCCTGATGGTGGACGGCTCCGTGGTGGTGGTGGAAAATATCTTCGCCAGGCTCAGCCATGCAAGACACGATCATCATCCGGAAGATAAATTCGCCAAGCTGCACGTGGTCCTTACTGCCGTGCAGGAGGTCGCCACCCCAACGCTATTTGGCGTGACCATCATTATCCTGGTGTTTCTGCCACTGATGACACTACAGGGCATGGAAGGCAAACTATTTGCGCCGCTGGCATACACCATCGCCATCGCGCTGGCCATCTCGCTGGTGCTCTCTCTGACGCTTTCGCCCGTACTCTCTTCCTATCTTCTCAAAGGCGGTTCTGAAGGGGACACACGGCTGGTGCGACTTCTGCGCGCGCCTTACACCCGGGTGCTCCATTGGGCCCTCGGTCATCGAAAAATCACTGTCCTCGCCGTCGTCCTCGCCTTTTGCGGATCTCTCACGCTCTTCCCTTTCCTCGGCACATCTTTCATTCCGGAGATGCAGGAGGGCACGCTCTCACCCAATGCGGACCGGGTACCGAACATTTCACTCGATGAATCGCTCAAGATGGAACGAGAAATGCAGGGTCTTATGCTGAAGGTTCCGGGCGTGGATAACGTAGTTTCGCGCCTGGGGCGCGGTGAGTCGCCGGCCGATCCCGCGGGACCCAATGAGGCCGACGTGCTCGCATCGCTCACCCCGTTTGATAAGCGGCCCCGCGGCATGACCCAGGACTCGATTGCCGAGCAGATTCGAGCGCGGCTGGTGGCGTTGCCGGGAATCAATCTGGTGATGTCCCAACCCATCAGCGACCGCGTCGATGAGATGGTCTCCGGTGTTCGGGCCGACGTGGCGGTCATGCTATTCGGCGACGATTTAGACACTCTTGTCGAGAAGGCTGGTGAGATCGCCCGGGTGGCGACCGGAATCCGAGGCACGCAGGACACACGCGTCGACCGCGTCGGTGGCCAGCAATACCTCACCATCGGCATCGACCGAGGCGCCATCGCGCGTTATGGCCTGAATGCGGAGAACGTCAACGACGTCATTGAGACCGCCATCGCCGGCAAGACAGCCACTGAAATCTATGAAGGCGAACGCAGGTTTGCCGGCGTCGTCCGCCTTCCGGAAAACCTGCGCGACAGCATAGGGGACATTCGCGAACTACAGATCAGCTCGCCGGACGGGCTGCGAATTCCCCTGAAGGATCTTGCCAGCGTGAAGGTGCTCGAAGGCCCCGCACTCATCAATCGCAGTATGGGCAAACGGCGCATCGTGGTTGGTGTCAATGTGCAGGACCGCGACCTGGGCGGATACGTGAATGAACTCCAGGACAAGGTCGATCAGGAAGTCCAGCTGCCCGCAGGGTACTACATTGAGTGGGGCGGTCAGTTTCACAACATGCAGCGCGCCATGCACCATCTAGAGGTGATTGTCCCTATCACCATCGCGGCCATCTTCTTTCTGCTGTTCATCCTCTTCCACTCTGTCCGATTTGCCGCGCTCATCATAACCGTCTTGCCACTTGCCTCGATCGGCGGCATCCTCGGCCTCTTTTTATCGGGCGAATATCTTTCCGTGCCGGCTTCCGTGGGGTTCATCGCATTGTGGGGGATTGCCGTCTTGAACGGCATCGTGCTGGTCTCCTACATCCGCAAGTTGCGTGAGGGAGGAATGTCGCAGGCAGAGGCGGTCCACGAGGGTACCCGGCTGCGCTTCAGGCCAGTCATGATGACGGCCACGGTGGCGGCCCTGGGACTGGCTCCATTTCTATTTGCCACCGGTCCCGGCTCAGAGATCCAACGTCCGCTGGCGATTGTCGTGATCGGCGGGCTGGTCAGTTCCACAGCACTGACTCTTCTATTGCTGCCGGTCGTTTATGCATTTTTTGAAGGAACAGAGGCCCATCCTCGTCACTCTGGGGAGTGACAATTCATCGAACGGGTTCGGTTAATCAGCAGTTTGCCTGCGAATGCTGAGGGCGGATCGAAGCCAGCTGCGGGATAGACAGTTTCGCACGCTGAAGTTGGATTTCGGCTCTCAGTGCGAGCTGTGGGGTGCTTCGCCAGACTTTTCTGCGAATTCTTCTGCTCTTTTCTCACCTTCTTTTGTTGTTGTTTCTTCTGCCGCCTCATATAAACTTTCCTGGGTTCGACGATTTTCTGTGCGTGGTCGGCTGGCTGTGCGTATGACACCGCACCTGAGATTGCAGAAATTTAGCGCAGGCAAATATGGTTCCGGAGCAGGAAGTCTTTGGTGACTCCGTTGAATCGGCGCCGTATGAGACTCCTGGGACACATGCCTTGGCAAAAAACCGTGTTGTCCCATGTCAAAGGGTCACAATACAATTTTGCTGGCGAGCCACCGGATTGTATGCTGGGCAGGCACAGTAACGCACGCCGAGTGGTATGTTGAAGCGGTCGACACTTACTGCAAAACCGTGATGATTGCTTCGCAACTGGGGCCAAAATTGAACGAGATTCTCTCTGACAAGATCGCCGACCTGCTGGCGATCAAGAACAGGTGGGGATTGCCGGACCCGCGGTTAGCCAGCGATCCGCAGCCCGTCGAGACGCCCGTGATCCGCACAGCGGATGCGGCATCGAACGCTGCACCAATCCGGCAACCCACCAGCTACGATGTGGATGAGCCGGTCAGTCGGTTGACGTCAGATGTGTCCGGTGTTTTCCGTGGAACCGAATGACCCAGTCCGTACATTTCGTCGCGGCAGACCTCGGCGCCTCCAGTGGACGCCTGATGGTTGGCACCTGGGATGGCCGCACATTTTCGCTCGACGAATTGCATCGTTTCCCGAATAGCGGCATTCACATCGGCGGTGCCCTGCATTGGGATACTTCAGGAATATGGTCTGAAATCCGACGAGGCCTGATGCTCTATCGCGAGCGCTTTCAGGATCCGCCGGCCGCTATCGGAGTGGATGCCTGGGGTGTGGATTTTGCGCTACTCGATCGAAGCGGCGAGCTGCTGGGCAATCCGTATCATTATCGCGATGCCAGAACTGACGGTATTCCCGAGCTAGTCTTTCAGCGGATTGACGAGCGCCAGCTGTTTCGGTGGACGGGCGTGCAGACTATGCAGATCAACACCATCTTTCAGCTGTATTCCATGGTGCGCAGCGCCGATCCACGGTTGAAAGCGGCCGAAACGCTGCTGATGATTCCGGACCTCTTCCACTATTTTCTTTGCGGAGAGCGCGTCGTCGAACACACCGAGGCGACGACCACCCAAATGTATTCGCCCACCAACGGTTGGGCGCGAGAAGTTTTGCATACGCTTGAGATTCCGACCCGCATAATTTCCGATGTTGTTCGTCCAGGAACACAGTTGGGTTCCGTGCGGGCTGGAGTTCTGCGAGACACAGGGTTCCATCGTGGTTTTCCGGTGGTGGCGGTCGCCTCACACGATACCGCAAGCGCGGTGGCCGCAATCCCGGGCGTCAATGAGAATAGTGCCTTCATCAGCAGCGGCACATGGAGTTTGATGGGGGTGGAACTGCGGGAGCCGATCACTTCCGATCAGGCGTACTCGCGCGGATTTACCAACGAGGGTGGTGCCGATGGATCCATCCTGCTGATCAAGAATCTTACCGGCCTGTGGCTTCTGCAAGAATGTCAACGGCTATGGAGCCGCGAAGGACGCCATTGCACATGGACCGACATTTCGTCGATGGCAGCCGCTGCGCCAGCATTCGCATGCTTGCTGGACGTAGACGCGAACGACTTTCGCGCTCCCGAAAATATGCATCATGCTATCGCCGAATATTGTCGCCGAACCATGCAGCCCAATCCCGATACCATCGGGGCGGTCGCGCGCGGCTGCTTTGAAAGTCTGGCCTTGAAGTATCGCTCGGTGTTGGAGTCGCTCGAAACCGTGACGACGCGCCGCCTTGACACCATTCGAATTGTCGGGGGAGGGTGCCTGAACACTCTGCTCTGCCAGATGACGGCCGATGCCTGCAATCGCACGGTGATCAGCGGCCCGGCAGAGGCCTCCGCCTTTGGCAATGTCATGCTGCAAGCTATCGCCACCGGACACTTGTCAAACATTGGCGCGGGTCGCGCAGCAATCGCTGCATCCATCCAATGCATGTCTTATTTCCCGCAAAGAACAGATGCGTGGGACGAGGCATACTCGCGAATGGAACAAACACACATGCACGCATGAACCGGAAAAGTGAGGGAACACTTTATGCACGGCACAGCTACCACCGTTCCTCGGCACCAGATGTTGATTGATGGCGAACTGGTTGCGTCGCAAACAACTATCGCTGTCACCAATCCAACCACAGAAGAAGTGATTTCCGAGGTTCCCAGCGGAACTTTGGAAGACGTGAACGCAGCCGTCCTGGCTGCGGAAAAAGCGCAGAAAAGCTGGAGTCAGTTGCCGGCCATTGAGCGCGCGCAATTTTTGCGCGAGATTGCGCAGGCCATCCGGTCGGACCGCGAGCGCTTGGCGCGCGTGATTACCGAAGAGCAAGGAAAGATCTTGTCGCTTGCCCAGGTGGAAGTAGATTTCTCCGCGGATTATCTGGACTATATGGCGGAGTTTGCGCGACGCTACGAGGGCGAGATTATCCAGAGCGATCGCCGCGGGGAAAATATCCTGCTGTTCAAGCACCCGATTGGCGTGATTGCCGGCATTCTTCCATGGAACTTTCCTTTCTTTCTGATCGTTCGCAAAATGGCGCCGGCACTGGTCACTGGCAATACCATCATCATCAAGCCAAGCAGTGAAACGCCCAACAATGCGTTCGAATTTGCGAAGATCGTCGCCAGGTCCCGATTGCCGAAAGGCGTGTTCAATCTTGTGTCCGGCAAAGGAAGCGTCGTGGGAGATGGGCTCGCGCGTCATCCCAAGGTGGGCATGGTCAGCCTGACCGGCAGCGTGGAGGGCGGCATTGCGGTGATGCGAGCGGCGGCGGATAACGTGACCAAGGTATCTCTGGAGCTTGGGGGAAAAGCGCCGGCAATTGTGATGCAGGACGCGGACCTTGACCTCGCGGTGAAATCTATTCGTGCTTCGCGCATCATCAATGCCGGCCAGGTCTGCAATTGTGCCGAGCGCGTGTACGTACAAGAACCGATCGCCGATCGCTTTGTTGAAGCAATGAAGAAGGCAATGGAACAAACAGTGGTCGGGGATCCATTTAAGAAGGATACGGAGATGGGGCCGATGGTCAGCCGGGCGCAGATGGAGTCTGTCGACAAAGCTGTGCAGACAGCGGTTGCGGAAGGCGCAGAGTTGCTTTGCGGCGGCCTAAGGTATGCCGACCGCAAAGGCTATTTTTATTCGCCTACGGTGCTGACCCACTGCCGCCAGGATTCGCAGGTCATGCAGCAGGAAGTCTTCGGGCCGGTATTACCAATCACTACCTTCAAAGACCTGGATGAAGCT
The DNA here is from genome assembly GCA_021780095.1 of Acidobacteriota bacterium. The sequence goes on from JAJXZK010000092.1 coordinate 10,051, forward strand.
ATCGAGGATGCGAACGATTGTCAATACGGACTGACCTCTTCAATTTATACGCGCAGCCTGGATGTGGCCATGCGGGCGTGCAACGAAATCAAATTTGGTGAGACCTATGTCAATCGCGAGAACTTTGAGGCGATGCAGGGCTTTCATGCAGGCTGGCGCAAATCCGGCATCGGCGGCGCGGATGGCAAACATGGGCTCGAGGAATATCTGCAAACCCATGTCGTGTACATGAACTATGACTGGAAGAATAGGGCTTCATCGTAGTCCACAGAACGAAGCAACCTGGCAGCGTACCAACGGTGGAATGTCGATCCTGGCAAGAGCGGATACATTGGTGTCGAGAGGAAATCGCCCGCAATGCTTGTGCCCCCTGTAGAAGCCGAGACAACTATGCACACCCGGCATCAGCAACACCCACTGGTTCCGCACGGAATGGGTCTGCAGTTTTTTCTGGTTGCGGGCCTATTTTTTCTTTGGGGAGTGCCTAACAACCTGAACGACGTCTTGATACGCCAGTTCATGACGTCGTTTGCCATTTCGCGATTTCAGGCAGGCCTGGTGCAGTCGGCATTCTATCTTGGATATTTTCTGGTGGCCACGCCAGCCGCGCTGCTGATGCGAAAGTTTGGCTACAAGATGGGCTTCATCACCGGCCTGCTCCTTTTCGGTACGGGAGCATTTCTGTTCTGGCCCGCCGCCCTCATCGGACGATATTCTTTTTTTCTTGCCTCACTGTTTGTTATCGCGACCGGGCTGTCGTTTCTGGAGACGGCCTCGAACCCATTCGCCGCGCAGATGGGAGATCCGGAAAGTGCAGCCCGGCGGTTGAACTTCGCGCAGGCCTTCAATCCGCTTGGCGCCATCTGCGGTGTCCTGATTGGCACCGTGTTTATTTTTTCAGGGATCGAATTGAATCCGCAACAGATTGCCCAGATGCAAGCTGCTCATACCTACCAGGCGTATCTTCATCAGGAAACCATGCGCGTCGTCATGCCCTATCTTGTCATTGGCGCTGTCGCATTTTTCTGGGCCTTCCTGATTGCGCGCACAAAGTTCCCGACCATCGCGGGTGAACACGAAACTGCGAATGAAGATCACGGAAGGTTTGTCGAGTTGCTGCGCTATCCGCATTTTCTGTTGGCGATCGTCGCGCAGTTTTTGTATGTTGGCGCCCAGGTGGGCACGTGGAGCTACTTTATTCAATACGCCGAAAGCTCAACCCACGAGCCGGAAAAAATCGCTGGATATTTATTGACGGGAACCCTGGTTGCATTTGGAGTTGGCAGATTTGCTTCCTCTGCCCTGATGCGGTATGTGCAACCGCACCTTTTAATGGGTGTCTATGGACTGGTGAACATTGTGTTGCTTGCGATCGGCATTCGTTTCCCGGGGTGGATGGGCCTATGGGCGATTTTTGCTACGAGCTTTTTCATGTCCGTCATGTATCCCACCATATTTGCTCTCGGCATCCGAGGCCTGGGCCGCAATACTAAAATTGGCGGATCTTTGATCGTGATGGGAATAGTGGGTGGCGCTGTACTGACTCCGGCGATGGGCTTGATTTCAGAGTGGTCGCACAGCATCGCACTCGCCTACTTGGTCCCTCTGCTCGCGTATGCCGGCGTGGCGCTGTATTCATTCTTCGGAACCGAACTTTCTGGCAGAACCCTGGAAGCCGGGGATCCGGTGGCATAGTGGCTTTCGCTCTTTATCTCGACGCAGTCAACCCGCGCGAATTTTTTAGTCACGTTTCAAGGAGAAAAAGAAGATGACAATGGAAGCAATCTCACGACGCTCCTTTTTAAAGCAAGTTGGCGCTGCTGGTGCCCTGGCATACTCCACACACGCAGAAGCGCTCAATCTCACGGCACCCCAATCTGCCGCTGGTAGCGACACAGTTTCGGCCGTGGATGCCACGCAAGCCGCAACGCGTGCGCAGAGAATGGCGTGGTGGCATGCGGCGAAGTTCGGAATGTTTATCCATTGGGGACTGTACAGCGTATTAGGTCAGCATGAGTGGGCCATGGAGGCCGAAGGAATTCCCATTCCGCAATATGAATTGATGGCGAAGCACTTTCATCCAAAGCCCAATGCTGCGCGAGATTGGGCGAATCTGGCAAAGCGAGCCGGGCAGAAGTACATGGTGATGACGACCAAGCATCATGAGGGCTTCTGCATGTTCGATACAAAACTGACGGACTATTGTGCGCCCAAGCAGGGTCCGGGAAGAGACCTGGTGCGGGAATATGTGGAAGCTGCACGCGCGGAGGGTCTGCGAGTTGGCTTCTACTATTCGCTGATGGACTGGCACCATCCAGACGGCGCGCGCTGCAAAACCGATGAGGCGGCGAGGAAGCGTTTTGTCGCTTACACCCACGGACTGATTCGCGAGTTGATGACCAACTACGGCAAGATCGATGTTCTGTGGTATGACGTGGACGCTCCGTTGAGCCCGCAGGAATGGGAGTCGGAGCGCATGAATCAAATGGTGTTTCAGCTGCAGCCGGAAATCATTGTGAATAATCGGAATGGGCTGGATGGAGATTTCTCCACGCCAGAGCAGCACATTGAGGCGTCAAAAGAAGGCCGCGCCTGGGAAACATGCATGACACTGAATGATAGCTGGGGGTACAACCGCGGCGACGACTCATGGAAGACGCCGAAGGAAATCGTGAGCAATCTGGCGACCTGCGCGGCCGGCGGCGGAAATTATCTGCTGAACATCGGGCCCAAGCCGGATGGATCGGTGCCGCAGGAATCCGTCGATGTTCTGGAGAAGGTTGGCGAATGGCTTGACACGAATGGGAAGGCGATCTACCTGACGGATCGGGGATCGTTCCCTGCCGCGCCCAATACGCAATTTACTCGTCGCGGAAATACTCTGTATGTGCACCAGAAGTATTGGCCCGGAGTGACGCCCGCGGCGCAGTGGCTGAGCTTTTTCCAGCCTGGAGTTGTGGTTGCCATCGGCGGCTTGAAAGCTAAGGTAACGTCGGCGCGCTTACTGAAAACCGGGCAAAGCGTTCCGTTCACGCAGAATGAACCGCTTACTTTGCGACTCACAAGCCTTCCCGTCGACGCACCGGATTCTCCAATGACGGTGATCGAGCTGGAATGCGAATCTGAACCCACCATCGACGCGTGGGAGATGGTCTCGAAATGGCCCCGCTATAGAGTCGACATCAGCTAGGCGTGATCGGTGGCAAAGTACGCGGCATCGATCAGGTTGTTAGACGATCCGGAGAGATCGGGTGGATCTGCCACATCTCCAGGCTGGAGAGGTTCGTAGTCTTTCCGAGAATCGCCAGATTCACCGTGGGTGCATCGGCGCCGGAATAATAGAAGCGCTTCGTGTGCGCGATCTGTTTGTTCACGAATACTTCTGCCACAGATCCGTCGATATAGATGTGGACTTCCAGCGTATGCGGATCGCTCAACTGCACGGGAATGACAGTTCCATCAAGCGATAATTGATTTTGCGCCACTGGATCGTAGTGCAGTGTGAACCATGGCTCCATCGCGCCTTGATTTCTCTGCGATCCGTGCAATGAAAAACCAACTTTATCCGCCCCAGGTTTAAACGTACAGAGAATCTCGCCGCAACAATTGTCGATCGTCATCTTGCCGATTTGTTCCTGGTTCTTTTCTTCGCTCGATGTGACCTTCAATACCTGCGACCTTCTCCGGAGCACTTGCACCGCAGACGCCGGTTGCATCTCAAGTCCGCCATCGCTTGCTAATGTCGGCACTCGCGGCAAGGACATCATTCCAGCCCATCCAGCGGCGCGATACTCCGCGAGGGGACGCGCTTCTAGAATCCATCCCCACAGGATGCGTTTGCCATGTGCATCCAGCTGAGTCTTGGCGGCGTAGTAGGACCCGTAATCCACAATGCCTTCCTTCTCCGGATGGAAAAACATCTGCTTCAGATCCAACTCCCCGACCTTCCAATGCGTCTTGCCCTGGGTTGAAAAAATTAGAACGTGCTTGCCCCCTAGCGGAAAAATTTCTGGGCACTCCCACATATCTCCGGAGGCCACAGGATGATCTGCGCTTCCTTCCGAGCTCGCTCCGCTGACCAGGACATGCAGATATTCCCAATGACGCAGGTCTTTCGATCGATAAAGAAGCACCGCGCCAGACTGGTGCGGAAATCCTGAACCTATCGTCATGTACCACCAGTCCCCTTGACGCCATGGCGAAGGATCGCGAAACCCTGTGACGTGCATTCCGACGGGAGGCGCATCAATAATCGCCTTGGGCAGCTTCGACCATCGCTTCAATTCCGGATCGGCGGAAACCGCCATGCATTGACTTTCGCGCAAGCTGTGATTCCCCTCGCGAATAGTCGCTTGATCCTCTGGGACCGGAACCACACCGGTATAGATCGCAGCCACCGTCCCAGCGTCAACAATGGCTGCGCCTGTGAAACATCCGCCCGCATCTGGGCCGCCAGGAGTAGGCGACAGCGCAATGGGAAGATGCGTCCAGTGGACCATGTCGGGACTGATCGCATGCGCCCAATGCATATCGCCCCAGTACGCGCCGCTAGGATTGTGTTGGTAAAACATGTGGTATTTCCCGTGCCAATAGATGGGACCATTGGGATCGTTCATCCAGTTCGCTGCCGGTAGAAGATGAAACTGGGGACGTCGGGGATCCGTGGCGAGTTCCCGCGGCGTAGCGTTCGCCAGAGCCTCGCACACAGGCAGACCGCGACAGACATACAGAACGGTCGCGCCGGCAAGCGCTCGCGCGAATAGGTCTCGCCTGGTGATTTCCACAGAAATACCTGTAGGGAAAGTGTAGCCGGTTCGCGACCAGCCTGATACGCGGAGGATTCGCGATTGATTTGTCACTTAGTATCGATAAGCGTGCATGAAAGTATTGGGTTTCGCCCCGACCTCGCAGGGGTGCGCGAAGTTTTACAATCCATCGCTCATTCACCGCAGGTCATGCCCGTCGCCGCGGGCTTTTATATCTGCGAAGCTTGCAATCCGGTGAAAACAGGCTTCCCCGATCTATCGTCGACTCCGTGGACAATCTACTCATTGTGGCGTAAATTAGCGCAATCCGCCCTCCCCAGGAGTACCCCTCCCTATTGCGATTTGTACCGAAGGAGGGACTATGAACCGACTTCAATTCGGAGCGCTCGGGTTGGGCCTGATGTTGCCCACAGTCGCGCTGGGCGATTTCCAGTACCAGGAGACCACGCAGATTACCGGTGGCTCGTTAATGGGCATGATGAAATTTGCCTCCCACTTTAGTAAGCAAGCCAACGATGTCGCCGCTCCGGTTGTCTCCAGTGTGTACGTGCAGGGTAATCGCATGGCGCGATTCGATCCGCAGACGATCCAGATCATCGATCTCGACGCGGAAACAATTACCAATGTCGACCTGCAAAAACATACCTATACGCAAATGACATTCGACCAAATGCGTCAGCAGTTCCAGCAAGCCGTGCAGCAGGCGAAGGCGGAACAGGCGAAGCAACAGCCGACCGCTTCGGTGCCGCAGCAGAAACCGGACAACGTGCAAGTGAGTTTCAAAGTGAATATGCGCAACACTGGATCTACAAAGCAGGTGGGCGGAGTCGATGCCAACGAAGCAATCCTTACCATGGAGATGATCGGAACCGACACCACCAACGGACAACAGGGTGCTTTCGCGATCACCAACGATATGTGGATGGCGCCGGAAATTCCAGGCTATGACGAGCTGCGTGATTTCCAAAAGAAACTCGCCGTCAAAATGGGAGAAGCATTCCGCGGCAGCGGCCTGTCGGCCACCCTGACTGCCATGCAGCCGGCGGCGGCCCAGGGGATGTCTGAAATGGTCAAAGAGATGTCGAAGGCGAAGGGCATTCCAGTGGAACAGATTATGCGCATGGGAGCGACGACGAACGGACAACCTCTGCCAGCAGCCAGCGAAGCGCCATTGCCGCCAAGCCCATCAGGGCCAGAAATGCCTTCTGCAAAGCAGGTCGCCCAGCAGTCAGCATCCAACGCGATCGCCAGCAAGTTGGGCCGCTTTGGAATTAGCGGATTTGGCGGCTTCGGACACAAGAAGCAAGCACCGCCTCCGCCACCGGCTGACGATACCAACGCGACGCAACAGACTCCCACCGCGACCGTGCTGATGGAATCGAAAACGGAAATGTCTGGGTTCTCGTCGACTCCAATCGACGCGGGGAAATTTGCAGTTCCCGCTGGATTCACACTGATTC
>JAJXZK010000060.1 GCA_021780095.1 Acidobacteriota bacterium
GTCAAGGCATTTCACGATCAAACCGGCTTGAATCCGAAGACAGACATCAAGCTCGGCGATTTTAACGACCCGGGCTTTCGCAAGTGGGTTGATTTCCGTATCCAGACCATCACCGATTTCATGGGGGAGGTTCGCAAGACTGCGGTCTCTGTGAACCCCAACATCGCGGTCATTCCGGAGATCTATCCCGGCATCGAAGAATCGGCCGTGCGAGTCGGCGCCGACGTCTATCAGCTCTATCCGGTCGTCGACGCAGTCGCGCACGAGTATGAATTCGGCGACGGAGAAGACCATACCGCCGCCAGCCGCAGCCAATTCGACTGGTTCCTGTATCAGGTGGGCATCCAGTCATTTCGGGCCTTTGCCGGCGATAAGCCCACATGGATGCTGAACTATTCCTGGGATGGCAATCCGAAAGTGATTCCCAGCGATGCGATGAAGAACCTCGCCATGTCGGAGCTAATGGCAGGCGCGAACTTCTGGGATGCTCCGGGCCACAGCATGGCCGGCTCGAACGACATGGCCACGCGGACCGAGATCTTCCATTGGATTGCGGCCAATCAATCAACCTTCAGCTCGCCTAGACTACCGGTCGGCAAGGTTGGCGTATATTTCTCTGACAAGACGCGTAATTACTATCCGGATGAATTTATTCGCTCCTACCAGGGCGTTCTACTGCTGCTGTTACGCAGCCATCTTCAATTTCAAATCGTCACGCCTCGAACACTCGCTTCGTTTCATGGCAAGACCCTGATATTGCCCGACGTTCGAATTCTCAGTCAGCCGGAGATCGACGCGCTACATCACTTGGCTGCGTCCTGCAAAATCATTTCGACTGGAAATATCGATCCTCGCCTCGCTCACCTAAAGGAGCTGGTTCAAATTCAAGGCGATCCCGGCAGCAGTTATCTCGCCTCCGCACAAAAGGATTTCGATGGCACGTCTCCCGACACTCAATCGCAATTTTTTAATTCCATCACAAAGGACTCCGAATTTTCGATCGATGCATCCCCGGATATGGTCGCCTATATTGCAACCGTGCGAAACCAGACCCATTGGTTTTTCGCGAATTTCAAAGGATTAAAGCAAGGCGCCGCCACAGTACCCGAGCCGGAGAAGAACGTAGTTCTCGAAGCTCCGCTGCGCGGCGGCGCCACCCTCCATTTCTTACCGTTTCTTGGCACAGCCGTGACGTTAAATGGCACAGTTTCCGGCGATCGAGTGAAGTTCACGATACCGCAAATCGATCGTGGAGCGGTTGCGTGGTCCGACCATGACGCAACTTCGTCCAAGTGACGATCACCTTGAGACTAAGGGATTGGTTCGAAGATCTGCGTGGTGGGCCCGGAGGGATTTGAACCCCCAACCAAAGGATTATGAGTCCTCTGCTCTAACCGTTGAGCTACAGGCCCTTCAATGATTTACAGCTGCTCGACGGGCGACTGGTAGCCGGTCGACGTCGTTTTGGCTTGACTAGCGGGGACATTCTCAGAGTGCTGAAGCCGCTCGAAAGCACGCTCCACCGTCTCTGGTGTGGGGTGAATATGTCGCTTCGAAACGACGATCCTGCTATGCACCGCGATCCGCATGATGGTACACAAGCGTCCACTCCGGATTCACCAAGCCTACAAAGCATTGTATGGCGTAGAGAGCAGACTACAAAACCACCGTAATATCCCAGCGGAGGCTTTCTCCCTCGACGGTCGTTACTGGGCTGGGCTCGGCGCCCCGCAGGGCGAGGTCAGCAGATCGCAGAGATCGCCGCTCTGCTGCTCGCGGTTAGCCTGCGCCGCAGTGGGAAGTTCGCCTAGACTCCAATTCCACTGGATGAAGCGGAGGATGGAGACGAAATCCATCTGCTGGTGAGAGATGTAGTTGGTTTTGGCGAAGGGAGAGATCACTAGCACGGGAACACGCGCTCCCAGCCCCTCGGTGTTGGCCAGTTGCGGCGGCGGGACATGGTCGTACCAGCCGCCGCTTTCATCCCATAGCACGACGATAGCGGAGTTCGGCCAAATGCTGGACTTCTGCACGTCCTGCACAACCTTTGAAAGAAACTCGACTCCGTCCAGTATATTTCCGCCGCCGGGATGCATGTCCTCCTGCCCGTCCGGCTGAATCCACAGCACGGAAGGAATCGAACCATTGTTGAGATCGTCTTCGAAGGACGCCAGGCTGAAGTTCTGAATGTGAAAAGAGTTTTGCGTACTCGTGAAGTACTGAAAGGGATCTTCCTGCGGGGTGTAGTCCGTGCATGTCCCGCTCTGCGAATTCGCATAGTTTGTCTGGTAATACCCCCAGGAGATCTGGGCCGTCGTAAGTTGGTCCCCTAGCGTAGTAGTAGTAAGAGGACCGGCGATGTGGCCTAGATCCCCATCCCTTGCTTGCTCCACTGCGCTACAAGGATCGTAGTAAGGAAGGCTGGAAGCGGTGGTTAGGTCGAACGCAGTGGCGGCCACCATGTAGAACTCCTGGGCAGGCTCGCTGTTCATCGCGGAGGCAAAGAAATTATCGGCCAGAGCGTATTGCTGCGCATATGACCAAATGTTGGCGATGGACCAGGAGGACTGGTCGCTGGCCAGACCGGAGATGGTGTTGTCGTAATACCGCATGGAAAGATCGCCTTCCGCGTAGGCAAACTTATCCATCAGGCCATTATCCCAACTTGCGATGTAGGACGGCCGATTGTGGGTGGGGTCCCCGGTTTCCAGGGTATTCACCAGAGTAGGCGAAATGGTGTTCCCGTTGGCGTCTACCTGATGATAGCTGGGCAGGGAGGCGTTTAGCCCGTTCGCCCCTGGATAGGTGCCGAACAGATTGTCGAGAGAGTGATTCTGCATCATCACGATAATCAGGTTCGTAATTGGCGAGTTGGTGGCTCCCTGGGTCTGGACGGTGACCGTGCTGGAAGCACTGACACTGGCCCCGCTGTTGGAGGTCGCAGTCAAAATGTATTGCGTGGTTGAAGTCGGGGAAACGGTGGTCGACCCAGAGGCGGAAACGATTCCTATCCCTTGATTGATGGACACTGTGGTGGCATTGGTGGTCGACCACGAGAGCGTAGCAGTGTTGCCGCCGGTGATGGTGGCGGGAGAATCGGATAACGTCGCTGTGGGAGTCGCCGTCTGCACAGTGATAGTGGCGGTAGAGGTGGCGGTCCCGCTGTTACCGGTCGCTGTCAGGGTGTATTCGGTAGTGGCAGACGGGGTCACCGTCGTCGATCCGGAGGTCGGAACGCTGCCGATGGCCGGAGTGATCGAAACCGAAGTGGCATTGGCCGTTGTCCAGGTCAGCGTCGCCGGATTTCCGGCGATGACGATGGCTGGAGCGGCGGAGAGGTTCGCCGTCGGAGCGGCGGCCACAGTTAGATTGATGGTGGTGAATGAGGAATGGCCGCATTTGTCCCACTCCTGGACCACGGTGTGGTTATAGCCCGGAGCCAGACTCAGTTGGGTATTGATTTGGGCTGCTCCATGCGAGCTGTACACCTGGACATTGTTGACGTAAATCCCCATGGAGCCGACGCCAAAGGCGCAGCTAGGCGCGGAGCCAATCGCAATGTATTGCACCGGTGAGGTGACGGTCGTGCCCGGAGCGGGGCTGCTCACCGTCACGGTCGCAAACGCCTGAACCGCAAACATCATAATAATCAGGGAGATAGCACGAAAAGCTTTCATTCGTCGGCCTCAAGCAATTGGATGTTTGGCAGACAGTTATAGTTCATATCGTGCAAAGGGTGGGCCTTGGACCTGTAGGGCTGCGCGCGGCCTAAGCACCGTCTCGTGCATGTCAATATACGCCCACCGGCAGGTTATGCAATACGGTAGATAGGCGTTGTTCGCATGATGAACGGACGCCTCGAGCGGTAAGTAGCACGGTTGCGGGTACTCGTGAGCCCAGGCTCCATTCAACTTGACAAAGATCTTGCATTCGAGCAAACAACATAGCTCTACGCATAGCCCAACTGCTTCCGTTGGGTGCCCTGCCGCTGAATCGGTTCAGTTGAGGCCAGGCCGAATACGTCAGGTGGAGGCTGGCAATGGTACCGACTGGTCTACCGCTAGCCGTTATTCATATTCCAAACGGCAGCGAAGGCATTGAGAGGACTAGCGCTCGAGCACAGCCGCTGGAAGCCCAGCATTATATGTCGGCCCTATCCACGTCAGTATCGACCGTAACATTTGTCACGGATACTATTTCTGTTGCGGTTTCCCAGGTCCACCCAGTACGCTCCGAGGATATGCGCCGAACAAAAGTAGGAACGCACCCTAGACCGATCACTCATCTAGCAATTGATCACTCGTAGCGCACCACACTGGATGGGAGTTTTCTGCTGTGTCTATATTCCGTGACGTCGCGATGGTTTTGGCGTCGGCCCTGTTTTTTGGCTTTTTGTGCTGGCGTCTGCGCCAACCCCTGATTCTCGGCTACGTCCTCGCCGGTCTAATTCTGAGCCCGCTCACTCCCGGTCCGCACGTGCACGACTTGCACACGTTTCAGGTCATGGCGGAAGTAGGCGTCATCCTGCTGATGTTTTCCGTGGGGGTCGAGTTTTCCATCCCGGAATTATTGCGGGTCAAGTGGGTCGCGCTTGTCGGCGCTCCCATCGGTATCTCTCTTATGGTTGGCCTTGGCATTGGTGTGGGAAGGTTGCTTGGCTGGCCCATTCTCCAAGGTATCGCTGTCGGCTGTATCGTCTCTGTCGCCAGCACCATGGTGCTGATGCGCTTGCTGATGGACCGTGGCGAACTCGGTTCGGAGTCAGGCCGCATCATGGTTACGCTATCGCTGGTGGAAGATCTTGCCGTTGTTGTTCTGACGGTCGTGCTTCCCAGCCTCGGTTCGTCCAACGGCGCAGACCTTCTACACGTCTTTTTGAAAATCGGCAAAGCGCTTCTTCTTCTCGTTCCTGTTGTTTTGCTCGGCTGGAAACTCGTTCCGCGTCTACTCTCCTACATTGAAAAAACCTGTAATGACGAGATCTCTCTTTTGCTGGCTCTGGCGATTTGTCTCGTCGTCGCCGCCATCACGGAAGCAGTTGGCCTGTCCCTCGCCCTGGGCGCATTCGTTGGCGGCATGTTGCTGGGTAGTTCTCCCTATACCCACAAACTCGCCGCCCAAACGCTTCCGCTTCGAGATGTCTTCGTGGCCCTTTTCTTCGTCACCATCGGCATGCTGATCGATCCGTCGAGCTGGCTGTCCGGCTGGCGCCTTCTCGCCGCGATGGTCGGGCTAATCCTGGTAGGTAAGTTTGTGGTTTGGTTTGCAGTGGTGCGAGCGTTCCGCTACAGCCGAGAAACCGCATGGCGAGTTGGAATCGGGTTGACGCAGATCGGTGAATTTTCTTTTATCCTCGCGCAAGTGTCCATGCACTCCCACCTCATTACGTCAGAAGTTTACAACGCCACTTTGGCCGGATCATTGATCACCATTCTGATCAACGCCACTCTCTTTAAACTGATACCGCGGGCATCAGGAGCCATGGGGCGACAAACCACCCATGCCTGAATGGCTGGGTAGATCCTTTGTCGTGTCTTCATGCGATCGCGGTAGTCTAACTGAGCAAGCTCGGAGAAATTACCCTTCGATTCGCATTGCAGCACGCAGTGCCTCCTCTGTCAGAGCGGCAACAGCGTCGAACAGATGGACCTGAAACGTTCCCGGACCCTGCGCTTTTTCCGCAGCAAATTCACCCGCCAGCCCATAGGCGGCCAAACCGGCGGCGGTCGCGATCGCAGCATCTTGTTCGACCGCCGCACAGGCAGCCACTATAGAAGTTGCCATGCATCCTGTGCCCGTGACCGTGGCCATCATCGGATGCCCATTCGCAACCCGAAGCACCCGCGCTCCATCCGTCACAACATCGATGGGTCCGGTTACCGCAGCGACACATCCGAACTTCTTGGCAAATTGCGAAGCTGTCACGGCGGCATCGCCCTTTGAACCTACAGACTCAACCCCGCGAATCTTAGCCTCCATCCCCGCTAATGTGGCAATCTCTGCCAGGTTCCCGCGCACTATCGCGATCGATAGTTCCTTGAGTAAACGGTGGGCGCTTTCCGTTCGCAGTCGAGTCGCCCCCGCCCCGACTGGATCCAGAACAATCGGAATGCCGTGCTGATTTGCTCGTCTCCCCGCCAGGAGCATCGCTTCCACCTGCTCCGGCCATAACGTTCCCAGGTTCAGCACCAAGGCGCTGGCAGCGCCGACCATTTCCTCCACTTCCTGTGGCGCGTGCGCCATTACGGGAAGCGCGCCCACGCACAACGTGATGTTCGCAGTCGCGTTCATGACCACAAAGTTTGTGATGTGGTGTATCAACGGCCGCTGTCTTCGCACTCGCGCAATCACCTCGCATGCCGCCTGTGTTGCGTCCTTCATATACGCCCTCCATTTAACAGTATCAATGGGCAGATTCGTCCGGTGCTGGGTCCCAAAAAGCCGCGACGATTTCAAGCGTAAGCGAGTTGCGGTCAAAACGGTTCCCTCGCGCTTCTTCGACCCGTGCGAATCCATGCTGCGCACTGGCCAAGGTGATGGGGCGCACATACAACCACCTATCGATTTCGAAATATTGGTATCTCAGGACATATTGCGAAACCGCCTTTGCGATCGCGCGGAAGGAAATTGGTTGTATGAGCGTCTTCAAGGATTCAGGACATCTTTTTCGATTGGCGGCGTTGTATGCAGTCGGCACATTGACGTTTCTAGGCATACGCGTCTATTTTGTGCCAAAAAGTTTCGGAGAATATGGGCATTATCGCGGAAATGCAATGGCGGAGATTGCCGCTCACCCGATCCATTTCGCCGGTCACCAGGCATGCGAGACCTGCCACACCGACGTGCAACAGATGAAGCAGAGCGGCATGCACGCGCAGGTGAATTGCGAAGCCTGTCATGGCCCGCTGGCCAAGCATGCGGAGGATCCCTCTGTGCAACCTGCCAAATTGGACACCGCCGTACTATGTGTACGCTGCCATGCGGCCAGCGCCGCCAGACCAAAGGGTTTTCCGCAGGTCGCGGCTTTGGATCACTCCAATGGTCTTCCCTGTGAAACCTGCCACAAACCGCACAGTCCGGCCATCAGCGCGGGAGGTCCAAAGTGAATATCAGTCGGCGTCAAATGTTGATCCTGCTGCCTGCGGCCGCCGTCGCATGGAAAGCCGTCCTGGCAGGCACACCCGAGTCCTCCCCCAACTACAAGATGACCGAGCATTGGTGGAGCATGCTGATCGACATTTCCAAATGCATCGGTTGCGGCAATTGCGTTCGTGCCTGCCAGGCGGAAAACGATGTGCCGGATGGATTCTTTCGCACTTGGGTGGAGCGCTACAAGGTGACGGACTGGAATCTGGAGAATCCTGAAGTCATCTCGCCCGACGGAGGCAAAGAAGGCTTTGCCTCGGTTACCGAAGATGCGGACGGAAAATATTTCTTTGTTCCCAAACTATGCAACCACTGTGCAGATTCGCCATGCACCCAGGTCTGTCCCGTAGGGGCAACGTTCATCGGTCCGGATGGGGTCGTGCTAGTTGATCCAAAATACTGCTTGGGGTGCGCCTACTGTGTGCAAGCCTGCCCCTACGGTTGCCGCTACATTCATCCTCAGAAGAAAGTCGCGGACAAGTGCACCCTTTGCTATCACCGGATCACAAAGGGACTCACGACCGCGTGCTGTGAAGCGTGCCCAACCGGGGCTCGGCAATTGGCTGACCTGAAAAATCCAAAGGATCCAATCCACGAATTTCTGAGGACCCACAATGTGCAGATATTAAAACCGCAGATGGCGACGGGCGCGAAGGTTTTCTACAACGATTTGGATGGTTCGGTACGATAAACGCCTGTTGAACCCCGGTATGCATTGAAGGAGATTGATAAGTATGACGACTGGCGTGGAAGGCTACATGTATCCGAACGAAATCACGCTCTATTGGAGCGTGCTGATCGTTCTATACCCCTATATCACGGGACTGGTGGCGGGCGCGTTCATCCTCGCCTCCCTGGAGCGGGTCTTCCGGGTAGACGCGGTGAAGCCCACCTATCGACTGGCATTGCTGACAGCGCTGGCCTTTCTGGTGGTTGCGCCTCTGCCGTTGCAGTTACACCTGGGGCACCCGGAACGCTCGTACGAGATGTATTTCACTCCTCATCGCACGTCAGCCATGGCCATGTTTGGGTTTGTGTATCTGTGGTACCTGATGGCCGTCCTGACCGTTGAAATCTGGCTGGACTACCGGCGCGACATTGTCGTGATGGCCGAGTCCTCGACCGGCCTGAAACGCTGGTTCTACAAGGTACTCACCCTGGGCTCCAACAACATCAGTACGCGTGCGTTGGCGATCGACGAACGGGTGGGCTGGCTAATCACGCTGATTGGCATACCTTCCGCCTTCCTGCTACACGGATATGTCGGCTTCATCTTCGGCTCCATCAAGGCAAATCCCTGGTGGTCGTCGCCATTGATGCCGGTGGTTTTTATTTTCTCCGCCATGGTTTCGGGGATCGCCGCCGTGATGCTCCTCTATATGTTGGCCACCCGTCTTCGCAAACAGAAGATCGATATGCTCTGCGTGGATACGATCGCGCGCTATCTGTTCTACATGTTCATCGTCGATTTCAGCCTGGAAATGCTTGACCTGATCCATCGCATCTATGAGGCCGATGAGTCGTTTCGCACCCTGAACTTTATGGTCCACACCAAGCTCTATTTTTCTCAGATCGTTCTGCAGATTTTTCTGGGGACCCTGACCCCAATCCTGTTGCTGGCTTTAACCCAAGTACTGAAGCTTTCTGTGATTGCGCGAAAGCGCATTTATACCGTCGCTGGATGTCTGACTCTGATCGGCATCTTTGCCATGCGCTGGAACGTGGTCATTGGAGGGCAGCTGTTTTCTAAAAGCTTCCTGGGTTACACGACCTACAAGATGGCGTTGGCCACGCGGGAAGGGCTGCTCATGTCCATTGCGTTGACCATTCTTCCGCTATTCATCTTGTGGGCATTGGTAAAGCTGCTTCCTCCATGGTCAAAGGCAGAGAACTCCGAAATTTCCGCAGAGACGCCGCGGGGTAGCGCAGCGCTTGTGTAACAACAGCGGTGGCGACAATGGATGAACCTCTTCCCGACGCTCTGGGTCGCCTCAGCGCGACTGTCGAGGCCTTGGAGCGCCGCGTGTATGCTCTCGAACACCCGGCGTCGAACGAGCCGTCAATCCCTGAAACGGCGGAACTTCAGGCCATAGCTGCGCCCATTGCCCGGCCACTTCCCTCCCCGCAAGCAGGGGGAGTCTTCTCTGTAGTCGGCAAAGCGATGCTGGGTATCGCAGGAGCTTATCTGCTGCGCGCGATGGCAGAATCCACCGCCTTCCCACGAGCGGCGGTTGTCGCCATCGCTATTGCTTATGCAGCCATATGGCTGGTGGCCGCCACGCGAGTAAAAGCAAAGGCGCGATTCGCCAGCATCGCATACGCCGCTACATCTTTCCTGATTCTTGTTCCCATGCTGTGGGAGCTGACGCTGCGATTCAGTGTCTTTCCCGCCGTGGTGGCCGCCTTTGTTCTCGCCGCGTTTGTTGTCGCATCCTTCGTCCTCGCCTGGAACCGTCACTTCGCGGCGGTGATCTGGGTGACGACCGCCGTCGGCAGCATAGCGGCCCTTTTCATGGCGGCCGCGACCCACGATCTGCCGCCGTTCATCGCGGCTATCCTCGTGATGGCCATGGCCAGCGAGTATGCTGCGGCCCGCAATCGCAGCTCTGTCATCCGACTGTGGGTTGCCGCTTCTGCCGACATTGCCGTATGCGCCCTGTTCTACATCGCCTCCCGACCTGCTGAATCTCGACTCGATTATAAACAGGCCAGCCAGGGGCTGCTCCTCACGCTCGGTCCCGTTTTGTTGCTGTTATACGGTGCAAGCGCGACTGCGCAAACTACGCTGCTAAGGCGCGGAATTACGTTCTTCGAAGCATCGCAAACACTCATAGCCTTCTTACTGGCCGCCTGGAGCATGCTTGCATTCCCGCCAACGTCTGGTGCCTTCGCGCTGGGGATGCTCTGCTTGGTGTCATCCGCCGTGGGCTATGCGCTTGTCTTTGCCCGCTTCGACGCAATCACCGAGCAGAGGAATTTTCACGTGTATGCTGTCGGCAGCGCGGCTCTTTTTCTGCTGGGTGTCTACCTGTCCCTGCCGCCAATCTGGCTGGTTCTCGTGCTCGCCACGGCTGCAATTGTCGCAACGATTCTGGGGGTTCGAACCAGGCATCTCACCCTCGAGTTTCATGGGCAGGTATTTCTTTGGAGTGCCGCGCTCTCATCTGGCCTGCTGGTCTATATCGCTCACGCCTTCGCCGGAACTGTTCCCGCTTCACCCTCCGGTTTGGTGTTCACGCTTGGTGTCGCGGCGGTTGTGAGTTACGCCGTGGAACGTGGTTTCCAGGCCGACCAATGGCAGCATTATTTTCTGGACGTCCTCTCAGCGATTTTGGCCGTCGGTGCTACCGCGGCTTTATTGGTGTACGCATTAGTTCGACTCACCGAGGTCGCCGTCACACCCGGAGCTTCCCACGTGGCCGTCATTCGTACCCTGACCACCTGTGCTCTTGCGCTTGTGCTGGCCTACTCCGGCTCCCGATGGCGGCGCAAGGAGCAAGCATGGTTGGCCTACGGCGCGCTGGTTTTTGTTGCGTCAAAACTGGTGTTTGAGGACATGCGCCAGGGCCATCTTGGATTTACCGCAGTCTCGATCTTTCTGTACGCCATCACCCTGCTTTCGGTCCCGCGCTTAGTGCGTCTGGGACAGAAAACAAAGGATCTGGCGGGATAGAAGGGTGTAAGTCCGGGAAACGGAGCGGGGTGAGTTTGCGATCCCGAAGTGAAACCACTCTGCCTCTGTTCGCTGACCGCGCCGCTGTGATTCAATGAATAGAGATGACGGAACGCTCTTCCACTTTGGCCCACAGATCGCTTCCCCGCCGCTTCAAGGCCGCGACCCGTCGAGTTCGGGAACTTGCGTCCATTGGGTATGCCGTGGCATCCACCAGCCATCCGTACATGGCGCATATCGTGCCGATGCGGCGCTGTAACCTTTCCTGCACCTATTGCAATGAGTTTGACGACGTTTCCGAACCCGTTCCTTTGCCGGAAATGCTCTGCCGCATTGACGATCTCGCCCGGCTCGGCACCAGTGTCATCACCATCTCCGGTGGCGAACCGCTGCTGCATCCGGAACTGGAACAGATCATTGCCCGTATCCGCCATCATGGGCGCATCGCCGGCATGATCACCAATGGCTATCTGTTGATGCCCGATCGCATCCAGCGCCTCAATCGCGCCGGTCTCGACCACATGCAGATCTCCATAGACAACGTACAGCCGGATGAAGTTTCGAAAAAGAGTCTCAAGGTGCTCGACAAGAAATTGCAAATGCTGGCCGAGCATGCCGATTTTCACGTGAACATCAACTCTGTCGTCGGCGGGGGCATTAAGTACCCCCAGGACGCATTAACGATCGCTCGCCGCGCATTGGAGCTAGGATTTACCTCCACTATCGGCATCATTCACGACGGCGATGGTCAGTTGAAGCCGCTTGGCGGCGAAGAGCGCCGTATTTATTACGAGGTCAAGAATCTCGGCAAGAAGCATTACTCGCGCTTCAATCACTTTCAGGAAGCCATCGTCAAAGGCGAGCCCAACAATTGGCGCTGCCGTGCCGGTGCGCGGTATATCTACATCTGCGAAAACGGCTTGGTCCATTACTGTTCGCAACAGCGCGGCTGGCCTGGCACGCCATTGTCGGAATATCGCCGTCAGGATGTGCAGCGTGAATTCCTGACTGAGAAAACCTGCGCTCCAAACTGCACGATCTCCTGCGTCCACCAGGTCTCATATATCGACCATTGGCGCGCTCCGCAGACTTCAAAGATTTCCCCTGGCTTGCCGCAGAACGGGTCCGTGCAGGATCAGGAACTGATTCATATTCAACTCTCGTAACGAATTGCCCTTCAGTACACTCCCAACAAGGGCAATGCGCTTCCATGAATCCATCTGAAAATCAGACGCCACCCGCTGTCGAGCGTGGCCACCGTCGCGACCCTTGGCTGGATTGGCTGTTGTCTCGGCCGGTCCTTTGGATGGGGACTGCGCTCGCGGTCCTCTCCATTGCGGATGGAATACGCAACGGCATCCTGCATTCGCTGGATTTTCAGTGGAGCCCGGCCCACCTGCTTGCACGCCATATCGATCCCTGGGCGACGTACCTCGCCGGCGATCCTACCCATCGCATCCTGCTGAATCAGGTCCCCAACGACCTGCATGAACTGTACGTCGCCATGCTTCCCTTTGGCTATCTGCCGCTCATGCCGGCAAAGATCCTTTGGGCGAGTATCAATGTAGCGTTGGTGTTGTTGAGTTGCCGGCTCGTCGCGCGCTTGTACGAACTCAGCGGCCGCAAAGCATGGTTGTTTACGCTGCTGACGGTTACCAGCACGTCCGCACGCGTCACGATCGGGAACGGCCAGGTGACAGCACTGATGCTTGCATCCCTGGCGCTCTGGGCTGTGGCGCGATCTTCCCAAGCACGTGGGCTACTGCTTGGAATTGCGTGGGCCAAGTACAGCGTGCCTCCCGTGCTCGCCGCATTTCTTTTCCTGCGGCGTCGCTGGCGCTTGCTGTTCTACTCCACGCTGCCGCCCGCCGCGGGATTTTTCTTCTTTTACGCTTGGCTGCGCACGCCCTTCTGGCCATTGCTATGGGGACCCTTCCGAACCTCTACGAATAATGTCTCTCCCGGCCTGGCCAACATCATGGCCGTGAGTGAAATCGCCCTACGGCGTCCGCCGCTGTTTCGTCCGGCGCCCGATGCTTTCTATCTTTCATCTGCAGCCGCATGGATTCAGGTCGTTCCATACCTCTGCGCAATCGCCCTGGCCATCGGAATCGCGAGGTACTTTTTCTTGCGCGGTAAACAAGTCGACGGTCGCATCCTAATGGCCTGCCTCACGACTGCGTGTCTGCTCTGCTTCAAACATCAGATCTACGATTTTCTATTCCTGATGTTCCCGCTCGCAGTCGCGCTGAAGGCAGAGCCCAACCCCGCGCGCAATTGGCTGCTCGGGTTGATTGCCTATTTCTGGTACGGCGAGCGAGTGCTTCACGTTTGGCGGTGGGAGTTCTGGCCGGCAGTCGTCATCGTCAGTTTCTTCATATTGCTGGCTCTTGTCGCCACGACCTGGCATTTGCGCGACCTCGCTCACTGGAAGGCAGACTGGCAGATATAAGGTACCGGGATGCCGAAGTACAAGCGGGTAAGACCCAACTTTCTAGTATTTCGGCACTTTCGGATCCACTTTTTCAGACCAAGCTTGGATTCCCCCGGCAAGGTTGTGGACCGCTTTGAATCCGCGCTGCACCAGAAACTCCGC
Source organism: Acidobacteriota bacterium (assembly GCA_021780095.1). The sequence goes on from JAJXZK010000060.1 coordinate 13,416, forward strand.
CGCTTTCTGGCTGCGACCGCCCACTTTGCATTGCACAACAATCTCTTGGTTCGGGTCCAGTTCTCGTACTCGCTTCGGCAGGTCGTTTAATGGGACCAGGTGCCCTCCCATTTGCGCAATGGCGAATTCATACGGTTCGCGCACGTCCAGCAGGAAAATGTCTTCTCCCGCGTCCCGGCGCCGCTTCAGTTCCTCCACCTGCATCTGCGGAATGCCGTTCACTAGCGCAACCGGCGCGGCGGACCTTGGCAGCAGCCCGCAGAATTGCTCGTAATCAATCAAATTGGTGATCGTCGCATGCGTACCGCAAACCGGGCAATCGGGATTTTTGTGGAGTTTCAATTCGCGGAAACGCATGGCCAGCGCATCGACCAGCAGCAACCGGCCCACCAGTGGCTCCCCCGCACCCAGGATCAGCTTAATGACCTCCGTCGCCTGAATGATTCCTAGCAGGCCCGGCAGAATGCCTAGCACCCCGCCTTCCGCGCATGATGGAACAAGTCCCGCCGGCGGCGGTTCAGGATACAGGCAGCGATAGCATGGACCTTGCTTCGTGCCGAACACACTGGCCTGCCCTTCAAAACGAAATATGGACGCATAGGCGTTCGGCTTTCCGGACAGCACGCAGGCGTCGTTCACCAGATAGCGCGTTGGAAAATTGTCCGTGCCGTCGGCAATCATGTCGAAATCATTGAATATTTGTAGCGCATTCTCGCTGCTCAGCCGGGTTGGAAACTTCACAATGTTGACGTTGGGATTGATGGCCTTCAGCGAGTCTTCCGCGGAGTCAAGCTTCGGACGGCCGATGTCGTTTGTTCCATGAATCACCTGGCGCTGCAGATTGCTGACCTCAACCACGTCAAAGTCCACGATGCCCAACGTACCTACGCCCGCCGCTGCTAGGTACATCGTCAATGGCGCGCCCAATCCGCCAGCGCCGATACACAAAACTCGCGCGGCCTTCAATTTCATCTGCCCTTGTTCGCCGACCTCAGGGAGAATCAGGTGTCGCGAATATCGCGCCATCTCTTCCGGCGTCAACGCTTCCGCACCAATTTGCGCGTCGCTTGCGTTAGGAATATCAATCCGCATCATCGAATCCTCGCACGCTTCTGCTTCCAGGCCGCTGTCCCGCCAGCTCAAACGGTTTTTCGCGTGCCCTCATCAGCCGCAACCTCAAGGGTTTCGCGCTCCAGGCGCTTGTCTTCCTCACTCGTTCCAGTCAACAGAAAAGAATTCGTTTCGGCAACCCTGCATCCCGCCGTATCGCTGCCTGCGGCATTCCCGATCACGCTGGTAATTACATAGGAACACCCAATCCAATGGGCTTCTTCCATGTCTGTCTTCGACCACTCTGCGGGGTGATCCGGATGCGAATGATAGAAGCCGACGATTTCCAGCCCACGCCCACGCGCCTGTTGCTGAATACGGATCAGTTCCTGCGGTGCAATGCCATAGCGATTGTGGGCGGAGTCCGAACGCGTGTTCTCAGCCGCTATCGCGTCCACCACCGTATTGCCCTCCTCTTCAAAATGGCCCAGCAATACTCCGCAGCATTCATTTGGATAGGTCTGTTCCCCATGTCGGCGCATTGCGTCAAATTGTGCTCGTCCCATGCGCACCATTGCGATCCTTATTCTTATTAAAATCCGTTCGCTCTAAGGTCCATCCCGCAAGAAATCCGTTGATTTCGCCACGCTATACTGAATGTGTCGAGAAGGTGAACACTTCTATGAGCAAGAAATCCAGCCCACCAGTCAAAACGTTGGAAAGTGCAATCGCCTACCTTCGCGCCCATCAATTCAATCTCGCGGACACCCCCGGCATCGCAAATCAGATCCAAGTCAGCAAATATGACTGTGGCGCCGTGCTGACGAATGGGCCGAACGGAGGCACCGCTTACGTCGTTCGTCCCGGCTGTTTCATTGCCGGCGAAATCTCCACGCTGGTAGATCGTGGCTACCAGAAGTTCCTGCGGACCAGCAAGATTCAAGTTGCGGCCACGGCTGCCCGCCTGCACGCCCTGCACGCATTCGATGAAGAATTGTACGAGGCCATCGGAACTCCCGATTACTACAATCTCGCGCTAGGGACGGTCAGCGATTTGTATCTCTATGACCGCGTCAAAGGCCGCGAAGAAGCTCCGAAAGCATCCGCGGAGACGCACTAAGCAGGCGCCTCTGTGGATCTTCCAAAATATCATTTGCGACGACCTGGTTGACGCTGCCACTCTCGATACACTTCGCTTTTTGAAACTCCGCGGTCGCGGGCAACCCGTTTCATCGCGGCCTGCTCATCCAATCCCTGCCCAAGATACACAGCCATCGCCCTGCTAAGATCGCTTTCTACTGTTGCCGCCTGAGATGCCGAGTCGGACGGATCAGCGCTAGAGATCAGCAGGGTCATTTCGCCGCGCAACAATTCTCGGCCAGCGCAGATGGTCTCCAATTCCTGGAGCGTTCCACGCAAAAACTCTTCGTGGATCTTGGTGATCTCTCGCGCCAGAACGGCTCGCCGCTCGGCCCCAAATATCTGCACCGCGTCCCGCAGGGATTCCACAACTCGATGCGGCGCTTCGTAAAAAATCAAGGTCGCTCGTTCGGTTCGAAGCGATTCAAAGAAACTGCGCCGCTCCCCGGTACGCGGAGGAGGAAATCCAACAAACAGGAACGATGTAGTATCCAAGCCCGATGCTGCCAACGCGGATACCACGGCCGACGCGCCCGGTATGGGTATCACTGGAATTCCGGCGGCCACCGCCTGCGCCACCAGATGCTCTCCCGGATCAGAGATTCCCGGCACCCCTGCATCTGAAACTAAAGCAATGCGCGCTCCGCCCTTTAATT
>JAJXZK010000145.1 GCA_021780095.1 Acidobacteriota bacterium
CAGCGTGCCCGCGAAGGAACAGGCCTCGTGCGAGACCCCTTCCATCAAGTCGCCGTCGCCGCACATCACGTAGGTAGTGTGATCGACAATCTCCAGCCCCGGCTTGTTATAGCGCGCCGCCATATGTCGTTCCGCCGCCGCCATGCCAATCGACATGGCAAGACCTTGGCCCAGCGGACCGGTCGTCACTTCCACTCCGTCGGTCGCCCCCAGTTCTGGGTGTCCTGGAGTGTGCGAATCGAACTGGCGGAATTGCTTCAGGTCGTCCAGCGTGACCTTATAACCGGCAAGATGCAGCGCAGAGTACAGCATTGCCGACGCATGTCCGTTCGAAAGCACGAAGCGATCCCGATTCGTCCATTTGGAGTTGGCTGGATTGTGATGCATGAACTTGTGGAACAACAGATACGTCATCGGCGAATCGCCCAGCGGCGCGCCCGGATGTCCACTATTCGCCTTCTCTACCGCATCGACAGCCAGGAAACGCAGTGCATTGATCGATAGCTGATCCAGTTCCGTCATTCTTGCTCTCCAACTTCGGGCCCGATGGGCGAGTTTAGTTTCACGTCAATAATTGTATAGATGCGCGGCACGAGGAATGGCCGCAGGCGGATTGAGAAGCTTTTCAACATCAGTAGATGGGCACCTCGTAATTGCGGCCTTCCCAGCGATCCTCCCCCAGCCAGTACAGGGTAAACACCAGGTCCGCGGGCGCCTGCTCGCCGATCGGAAGATCGGCGTACCAGACGCAGTCGCCCATGTACTTGGACTCCGTCTCCTGATTGGTTTTCCAATCGTCCTGGGTCCAGATCACGCGAAAGGCGTTGCATTCGACAATGCGCACCGTTTTCCCACGCCCAATCCTCGTCAACAGGTGGCTGCGTTTGCATATCTCGATGTCCAGCTCGCGGCGAGCGCCGCGATAACGGCTCGCGACCGGGCCGACCCGGTCGAAAACTTCTCCGTCCTCGCGCGAACGCAACAGCTTGAGGTACTCCGCATTAGCCCACGCCAGCGGCATCGCAGAGCCCGAGGGGCGGCCCAGGAACATTCCTTGCTGCGGCAAGTCAGGCCCATCCCAAATCTGTTCCGGAAGCATCCCGCCTTCAGAACTGAACTGCTCGATGGCCCTCACGAAGCTCTGAATATCCCTGCCGGCGGCCAGCTCGTAGTGCGCCCGCTCGCCGGTCAGCAGCGGCCACGCTCGACCCTGCCCCCAACCTTCATAGGGTCCGCCATCATGCTTTTGGCCATAACCGTCGTGGTTGTACCGCCGCCAGCATGGACCATAGGGTGTGTTCACGCGCAACACGGCATCCACCACCTTCAGCGAATCCAAAATCAGCGGATCGTGCGGGGAACGGATTCCGTAGCGCACCAGCTCCAGAAAACCCGCATCAACAATCTCCCGCGCATCGAAATTGGATTTTTCTCCGGGTCCGCGATTGGCCAGTTGCAGCCTGCCTTCGCCGACTGCGGGATTGTAATAACGATCGCCCGGAGCTGGCGGTCGGATACGCATGTAGTGGCGGCGCACATCCGGCAACAGCACGCCGTCGTCGGTCACAGTCCATTTCTCCAGGTTCGATTCAATCCAGTCGGCAAATACCGCATAGAAATCCGCCAGATCGGGCGCTCCATGCGCGCACACCAGTTCGCTGGCGCAAATCAGTCCGGTAATCACCACGGCCAGTGTCGACGGCGAGTACCCTGCGTTTTCTTCCCATCTGTCCTGCTGGGTGACGGGTGCAAACTTCAGCAGATGCCCCGCGGCCCGCTCCACAAATGGAATGATATTGACGATGTCCAACGCATTCTGCTTCCACAAGCGCCACGCCAGGATAATGGGGAAAGCAACTTCGTCCAATTGCATCCCCGACCAATACGGAGTGCCGTTCACCCAAAAATTTTGCGCGAAACTGCCATCCGGCCGCTGCGCACAGATCAGATAGACCAGGGCGCGCAACGCGGTTTCGTTCCGTCCAACAGCCATCAACGCAGTCGCGGTCTGCACCAGGTCCCGTGTCCACACCAGGTGGTAGCCGCCCAGGTCGTCGTCGCCCTTCGTCTGTCCCCATGGAATGGAGGCCGACGCGATAAACGCGCCCTGAAATGTCTTGTCTTCATGGGCCAGCAGAATACTCTGGCTAATGTGCAGCAGGCGCCCGTGATCTCCGGCTGCGGACACCAGTTGCAGCGGGCATCGAACCCGATGCCACTGCTCATGAAAGCGATCCCGGTGCGCCGGAAAGCCAGTGGCCAACGATTGCACGGTACCGGCCAACGCCGCATGATTGCCTCGTCCAAATCCGACGCCTATCGTGAATTCGGGATGGGCGGCCACGTCGATCTCTCCCATCAATGCGATATTGCCGTCCGTCGCCTGATCGAACTCCCAGTCCATTGTGAAGTTCTGGCTCAAGTCGGTCCAGCCATCGCTCGTGCCCACGTAGCCGCACGAAGTCTTACTGAATCCGCAGTCAGCGGCCATCGCCAGCGAGGTGATATCTTTCCATGCCAGCAACACTCGCCTGCCGCCAACGTCGATCGCACGTGCGGAATTTCCGGCTCCTCCTACCTCCAGATGCGGCGCCAGCAGCGCATAAACTTTGAGACGACGTAGAAACTCCGGATCGCCCTCCATGCGCACATGAATGAGTACTGTCGACTGATGCGGATCGGAAATGATTTCCTTTATGAGCGCGTACCGCCCCTCCGGATCACGACCCGTCAATCGCACTCCCAACGCCTCGTTGTCGATGTACTCAAAGGTGCGCTCGAGATCGCGCTTCTCTTCGTGAAAGAAGGTTTCTCCATCGCTGATCAGGAAGCCGAGGTCTCGGACCTGCGGACGATCGATCGTCGGATAATAAATTTCGTTCAGGATGCCGTGCGCAATCGTGTACCAAACCCGGCTGGAGGCGGAATAGGCTGTTCCCACCGTTTGCTTCTCGCTTGAAGTCCATCGAGGCGGCAGACCGGGTGCGCCGAAGGCCGCCCCGCCCAACGTGACCCAGGAATACTCTGGAGCATCAAAAATCATTACCCCTCCAAAAATGCGGTTCTAATTTGTATATTGTTGCCACACACGTCCCCAATCGGCATGGATTCTCTTTTTGAAGGTCCTTTGCCCATCTGAATACATAGACGTATCGCTGAAGGATTCGCTTCTTAACCTGGCAGAAAGAAACACACTTCAAGTTGCGACCGGATTCGTCACATATGCATCAAACTGAGAGAAATGACTACGGGGTACGACCGTCGAGCGTAAAATGACCGTGCGTATGAATTGTATCGACTGATCCCGCAAGGTTGTTCGTTTGGCTGTCGCTTCCGCTTGCCGGACACATCCGTGGAGTGCTGGGGGAACCCAACCTTCACCGGTACCATCCTACGAACATCGCCACACAAAGCAGGCAAACCTGCGACAAACAGGAGGATTCCATTGGCACACGAAGTTCCACCACTTCCATACGACTACGCCGCTCTTGAACCCCACATCGACGAAACCACCATGCATTTGCACCACGACAAACATCACCAGGCCTACGTCAACAATCTGAACGCAGCCATCGAAAAGCATCCTGAACTGGCCAACCGGCCGGCAGAAGAGCTGTTGCGTAAACTGGACAGCGTTCCGGAGGATGTTCGTACCGCCGTCCGCAACAACGGCGGTGGCCATGTGAACCACACCATGTTTTGGCAGATCATGAAACCCAAGGGTGGCGGAGAGCCCACCGGCAAGATCGCAGAGCAGATCAAGAAAGACTTTGGCAGCTTCGAGGATTTCAAGAAGCAGTTCAATGAAAGCACCGCGAAGCAATTCGGTTCTGGCTGGGGCTGGCTGATCTTCGACGGCGGCAAGCTGAAAATCATTACTACCGCCAACCAGGACAGCCCGTTCATGCAGGGTCATTTCCCTATCCTGGGCAATGATGTTTGGGAGCACGCCTACTACCTGAAGTATCAAAACCGGCGTCCCGATTACCTGGCCGCCTGGTGGAACACGGTAAATTGGGACGAAATTAGCAAACGCTTCGAATTAGCCAGCAATT
>JAJXZK010000123.1 GCA_021780095.1 Acidobacteriota bacterium
CTGCGAGTGGAGACTGGTGTGTGCGGCCAGCTACCTGCTGAAGCTGTTCCGCGCAGGTTGGGCTCTGGAAACGGCATCAACGGCCAGGAAAGGGCCAATTCTATCCGAACGGCGTGGAAGGCTTGCTATCGGCCACCAACCGGAATACTGCCCGCGCCCCCAGTACGAAAATCACTCTGCCACCTCCCCGGATCAGCCCTGGCAAAAACGCTATGCCCGACAGACTCCTAGGGCCGACCAGATGTTTTGATCCGGCTCGAACCCGCGATCTCTGCCCTAACAACCTCTGCCCTCGCGCATCGGCGGCGTCTCGTCGCGCTGCGGCTACGGCGCCGGATGAAGCACGCCGGCGAACAGCCACCGGCCGAGTTTTTCGATAATCGCGACGTCTTCCTTGTTGTGCAGGATGCTCGATTGCACCTATTTAGTGACAGCCTGACTGACGCTCTTGGCAACTATCATGATCTGCGCACCGATCGCCTTGCGCATATCTTCCGGCATCAGCTTCTTCTCATCGAGGTTCTCCCACGCGGTGACCGTGCGGTCGGTCATCTCCGTCACCATCGGCCACAGGGGACTCGTGGGCAGGCGCGCGGTATCCGCGAAGCGGCGCACCTGATCGGTCGTGATTTCACTGAGACTGCGGCTGCCGCCGAAGCTCAGCGCTAGGGTATCGTTCGGTATGTAAGGAAGCGTGGCGACAAAATCATAGGCGGGCGAGAGGACAGGCGTGCGGCGGTTGGGATAGAGCAGCGACCAGTTCTTCAGGTGCATGTCGGCGTTCCCGATCAGCACGGAAAACACGAGGCGACGCAAAAAATCATACGCGCCGGACTCACCGGTTTCCGCCCACAGGACCGCCGCAATATTCGCGTAGCTGCGCTCGCGGTACTTGTCGTCGGGAAAGAGCCCGAACACTTGCGCGAAATCCTCCATGTGCACGGACCCGCCGCCGGGACCGCGATCGAAGCGCTGCACCGCGAGAGCGTGGCCCTTCATGGCGCCGGCGTCCTGCGGCAGGCCGCTTATGGTGGCGATATCGATCAGGCGGTTCGCCGGAACCTCGATGCCGACGGCGTGGGCGAGGGCGAGCATGGCATATTCGTTCTCGGGTACGGCGGTAAAGCGGGCCGAGGGCAGCTTGACGATCCACGAGCCGCCCATGCCGCCGGCCGGGATGGTGAGCCCCCCTGTTGCTTCCATGATGGCCGAGAATTTGAGCTGGACGCCCGCGAGCGAGAATCTCAGGGCGGTTTCGCTGGCGCGTTGTTCCTCCTGCTGATCTTCGCGCTCATGGGCGGCGTGGTTTCCTTCCATCGGCTCGACCACGAGCGCGCCGGGCAGGTCGGCGCCGAGCACGGCGAGAAGAAAGAATTCGCGCTGTGGCTTGACGCCAGCGCGCGCGGCCAGGTAGTCGCGCAGATGCCCTTCTGGCAGCAGGTTCGAAAAGAAGGTGGGCAGGCGCATCGCAACGGCGCGCGTCGGCACGACGAGGCCGCCCGACTGTCCTTTATAAGAAAGGCTGAGGGTAGGCCTTTCCGGATCGTCGATATAGCTCTGCTCGAAGGAGAACAGGTGGCGGTCGCCGCCCAGCCTGTTGATGACGCCGATCTGGCGGCCATGCAGTTTCACGGCGAGCGCATTCGGGGTTTTGTGATCGAATGTCATCGGGACTCTTTCCCTCCTCCCGCGGCTTCCTCGTCGTCGCTAGCATAGAGGGATCGCTCTTCGGACCCTTCCGGCTCCTGCTGCGCGCGGATCAGGGACTGCACGGCGGGCACAAGCGCGCGCGGAACAAGCAGCAGATCCAGGTTGAGAACGCGGACCAGGTCGAGCAGGGTGTCGAAACGGGGCACGACTTCCCCGGATTCGATCACGGAGATATGCGGTTGTTGCAGGCCGACCTGCGCGGCGAGTTCTCGCTGCCCCCAGCCCCGCTTTGCCCGTGCATTCTTTATCTGTTGACGCAGATCGGCGGGCAGGCCTTTGAGCCGCAATGGCTTGATATGCTTTGGCGTATGTCTGCTCATTATTATATAATACAACATATCCATCGGAATGCCAATCGATCTGTTTAACTATATCACACTACTATAATTATCTATTTATCCATATCAGGCTGTACGATTTGAGGTTCGATGCTAAAGCAACCCGGGGTACATAAAGTCTGCGTTTGTCGGGTTGGGTTACTCGGAGCGCGAGCGTCGCAAAATGCTCGATGTCGTCGATCTCTTCAACGAACAGACACTCGAGATGAGCTCGGCATCGGGTCCGTGCGCGATGCATTTGCAGACATGCTGTTCCCGGGCACAAGCACGATCATGACCCGTGCGCGATACTTTCTTCTCGTCCCATGGACATATCAAAGACTGGAGCGGCTGCGCGAGGTGAGCTGTTCCAGCCACCCAGGAGAACTTTCGCACAAGCATGGTGCGAACTTCCGCAACGATGCAGAGAGCTTTCGCTGCATACTTTCCAGGCGATAGGTGCGAAAGGCCTCTCGAAACAGCTCACTGATGTTCCTACTCTCCTGCCTAACGACTTCCTCGACCTGTGTAGCCACGTCTTCCGGGAACCTTCCCTCGAAGGTTCTTGTCCTCGACGAATCTCTGCAGCGCACCTGCAAGTTCGACCGCCGAATAGGGCGCGACCAGGAAAACACCTCCCTCCGCAGCTATTTAGTTGATCCACTTACACGCGTGACGACCAGCGCTCTGCAGGTCGTCGCCTCGATAATTCATCGAGCAAATTATTCCATCCCTCATGTGGTGGACCCGGCAGAAGATGTTGTTCCTACCAGACTTCTTCCATTTTTCGTCATCCCCAGCCTGCACTCCGCAGCCGGCTGCAAACGCTTACGATCGCTCCATTGCCGCCTCTCCACTGCGAGAGGCAGGAAATTCTCAATGGAGAAATTCTCCAGCATGGAGGCCGCAACTTTTTCCTGCCGCGAACGGGTTGAAACTGCATACCAGGAGGTCCCGCCGAGAGTAGCTGCCGTGTTCATTTCGTGGCCCTTTCCTAAAGGTTTTATGGGGCGGCATGCCTAGCTTCGCCCTTTCAGTCCCAGCGACTGTTGTGGAAAAGCATCGAAACTTGCCGCCGCAAGAGCATCGCGGGAAATCGTTCTGTTTATCGTGCCTGTGCATGGACAGGAAGAAAACCATCAAAGTTCAAGACAAATACTGGCGCTCACCGTAACTACGACGGACTTCTCCTAGGTGGAAATGCTCGACTGCCGGTTGTACTTTGCTTCAGCCGAAGCCACCGAGCGTGACGGCATTGGTCGTAACGGAAGTTGAACCAGGGCGGGCACACTCTGTGGTGCCAGATGGCGGCCCACCACTCTCTCTCCAATGTTCTCCATGAACCATGGAATTGAAAGCTGCAATCCCTCGGCGAGTGAAATCTTCGGCGTCCACCCTAAGATCGTCTTTGCCCTAGTGATATCTGCTACTGCCATCCGCGTGTCGTCGCCAGAACGACACGTGGCGGATTGCTGTCACACCGCTGGCGCGGGTAAGTACGTGCCCGGGATGCGGCTCCGGCAAGTTAAAAAAACACTCCGCATACAACCGCATCGTCTCCCACGTGCCCGTCGGGGCGAAACGGACACAGCTCTTGATCATCGTCCCACGCGCGCTCTGCAAGGATTGCGGAAGGACGAGCACTCCGATCTTGCCGGGGATTTCGTCGGGCCATAACGCAACGGATGCTCTGATTACATTTTTTGTTGAGAGATATAGGTCGCGCCAGACGTTCGCCCAAATTGCCTTCGACACCGGGGCCTCTCCGAGCACGACCGCTCGCGCAATTAAGGACAGAATCAAAGCCATCGACACAGCCCGGGAGAGGATATTGCCCTCGAATATCGGGATCGATGAGATCCATATCCACAGGGGAGACGGTGGACTTTGGATGGAGTTTGCTGTGCGCGGCATTCGAATGCGTGAAACCACCAGCACCAGCAGGAAGGATCTGGCGATCAAGGCGGAACGGGAGCGCAGGAGATGGATTGAATCCGCCGTCAATGGAATTCCGGTCGCAAAGCGTCCCAAGAAGTTTCTTGAGGCTGCTTCAAAGTGGATGGATGAAAATGAGGCTCGATGATCTAAAAAGTACATCGTCATCCACAATGGAAGCCTTAAGCATCTTGGCCCGCATTTCAAATCCAAGTTGTTGAGCGAGATCATCGCAGGAGACATCGGGAAGTTTCAAAAGAAGCGGAAGAAGCAGGGAGCTTCTAACCGGACAATCAACATCGAAGTCGCCACCCTTCGCATGATTCTGAAGTCCAACAAGCTTTGGAATGCGATTGTGGATGACGTTCACATGCTGCCCGAGCGAGATGATGTGGGGAAGGCCCTTGAGCCTGAAGAAGCTCCCCGTTTGCTGGAGGCATGTTTCGAGAGCAATCAACCCAGTCTCTATCTGGCCGTGGTGGTCTATTGCAACACCGGCCTTAGAAGCGCTGAGCTACGATGCGCGCGCTGGTGGCAGGTGAATTTAGCGAAGCGTGAGTTCCAGGTCGGAAGGACGAAGACGTCGACCGGTGATGGTCGGATTATCCCTCTGAATCAGACCGCCATGGATGCGTTTACCGCGTGGCGGGCTCGCTGGCCCGAAGCCAAGCCGAGCGATTTCATTTTTCCCAGCGAAAAGCTATTCTTCCAAGGAAAAGGATCTGCGAAGCTCGGATTAATGACCTCCCACGAACTTGATCTCAGTCGGCCGTTGGGGTCGTGGAAGACGGCGTGGAACACGGCCAAGAAGCGGGCTGGCGTTGAGTGTCGGTTGCACGACCTTCGGCACCATTTCCTCACCAACCTTGCCGAGACCCAGACGTCTGACTCAACGATTCTTTCCATCGCTGGCCACCTGAGCCGGAGGATGCTGGAGCGTTACAGCCACATCCGTGCAAAGGCTAAGCGCGACGCAATCGCAGCGATGGAAAGCAGCAACAAGACGCCGGCATAATGGGGGTACGAACGAGGATCCCCACAAATTCCCACACAATTTGGTTACGGGCTTTTTGGGGAGAGCGATAAGCTATTGATTTGAATGGTCGGGGCGGAGGGATTTGAACCCCCGACCCTCTGCTCCCAAAGCAGATGCGCTACCAGACTGCGCTACGCCCCGACTTCTGATGATTGTATCGCACGCGCAGTCCGCATCCGCGCGGTGCAAGCGGCGCAACATTAACTTCCCGCGTGGGATTCCATGAGCCGAACCACGATCCATGTCAGCACAATCAGCGGCAACGCAAACACAGCGATGAGTGCAACGCCGAGCGTCGCCAGAAACGCCCAATCCTTCCACGTATGGATCTTTGGCTGTTCCATGTGACGCGTCAGCAGTTTGAAATTGCGCCGGTTCGCCTTCCACGCAACGTCAAATGCATCGCCAAGGAACGGAACCGCCCCGACCAGCACTTCAATGCCAACGTTGGCCGACATCCGCATCAGCGTGACGTACGGAACACCGCGGAACCACGCCGCCACAATCAGGATGCATGACGCCAGGCCGCCCAGCACATCGCCAATACCAGGAACAAGGCCGACGATGGCATCCACTCCGAAGCGAATGGAAGTTCCGGGAATGCGCAGCCAGTCATCCAGAACATGCGACAGCATATCGAGATTCTCATCGTTGAAAATACGGCTGCTGCGACCGCCGCGTGGCGGCAAAATCTGCGGGGCATGTTGCGGATAAATTCGCGACGGCAAGGGTTGACTCCAATCCGCCCACAAAAAGTCATCTGCGGTGAATGCTACAATTCTATTTGTTCATGGCGGCTATAGTTCAGTGGCAGAACGCCGGTCTGTGGCACCGGATGTCGTGGGTTCGACCCCCACTAGCCGCCCCAAAGCAACGCCATCGAGTTTTCAATCTTTTCCCGACCCAATTCTTCGCTGCGGCCGCTGCTTCAATATGATGCGTTCCGTGAACGACGCGCAAAATCTCCATTCCACCTCCAATCACCCGTCCGAACGCGAACGTACTACCAGGTGGCTGACAGAGTTCCTCCCTCGCCGCGGTGTCCGCAACGGAGATGCGCAGACATTGCTGGCGAATTTTTTGCCGCGCCGCATCGAGCTGCCTGCGCCCGATAGCACCATCGTTGAAGTCGATCCGGCGACCCAGAGTCGTGTCCTGTGCCATTGCAACTGGCAGCCGGAATGGGTGCGGAGCGAGCGTATGACCCTGCTTGTACTGCACGGCCTGGAAGGTTCGTCGCAGTCGCAATACATGTTGGGCAACGCAGATAAAGCCTGGCGTGCCGGATGGAATGTGATCCGCATGAACATGCGCAATTGCGGCGGAACAGAGAGGCTGTCGTCGACGCTCTACCATTCCGGGCTGTCCGGCGATGTTCGTGCGGTGGCGGAGTTTTTCGCGGACCGTTTCAACCTGAGCCGCATGGCGTGGGCAGGCTATTCCATGGGTGGCAACATGGTTCTGAAGGCTGCTGGTGAGTATGGTAATTCCGCGCCCGCCTGGCTGCACGCCGCGATCGGCGTTTCGCCGGTTCTGGACCTGCAACCCTCTGCCGATGCGCTGCACGCCCCCCGCAATCGCGTGTACGAATGGAATTTCCTTCGCAACATGCTGCGCCGCTATCGTCGCAAAGCCGATCTGCTGCCGGATCGCTTTTCGCTGGCAAATTGCAAACTTGTCCGCAGCATTCGCACGTATGACGAGTACATCGTCGCCCCCAACTGCGGCTTTCTCGGAGCCGACGACTATTACACTCGCGCAGCGTCGGCGCGTGTCATTGATCGCATCGCAGTACCGACACTGATCCTGCATGCGGTGGACGATCCCTTCATTCGGATCCTTCCTGAGACGCTTGAAAAGATTAGCGCCAATCCGCAGGTTGCCTTCATCGAGACGAAGCATGGCGGCCACTGCGGATTTCTCGCCGCCGCGAGTGAACACAACGATGGCTATTGGGCGGAGACAACGTTGCAAGGATTTATTCGCTCCGCCGCCGCATCCGCGCCGGAGAACATCTAGATGCAATCCGATTGGACGGTCGCGTGTGCCGCCGATGACCCGGAGGTCGTGATCCCGTGGGCTGGGAAAGATCCTTCCTTGCATTTTGTCGATCTGAGGCAATCGCCCGAGGCCCTGCGAGAGATTTCCGAAGCCGCGGAATATCCCTGCGTCGCGGCGGCACTGCGGCGCTGGAACCAACCGGATACCTCACTGTTCACCGCGAAGTGCGACGTATGGAGCTATCCTGCAAAACTATTTGATGCGGAAGACCTGCCCGAATTCGCGTATGCACGCGGCAGCTACATCGATCTTCTGTCCGCCGACGCAGCAAGCTTTGCCAACTTCGACGCCTGCGAAAGGCAGCTGCGTGTGTGGACGGAAATCTCGCGATCCATCGGACTGCAAGCCTGCCGGTGTGAGTGGACTTTGCGCCCGGCGCGGATATATTCCGCTTTGCCGCAGCTTGCGTCAGACGCAAGCATGTCCCGGAATGGCTTCGCAACCACGCTCTACACCTGGGGATACGGCGACTCCCCGGAAGCGGCTGCGATTGCATGGGACGCCGCATTGCAAGCGTTGATCGAACCTCTCGGGACTTTCAGCCCATCATAAAAACCCGTAAATTCGTCGTTTCCCGATTTTTTCTCTTGTCGAAGTTGCGGGACCTTCAGTACATTCCGTGGTGTGTCACATTTCGCCTGGGGGAAAACGTCATGAGCTTTGATCTCGAAGGAATTCTCGATTCTGCAAAGGAAAAGGTAGTCGAAGCCGCCACCGAAAAATTCGGCGCCTCCGCAACACCGATCGCCGAGAATGTAGCGAACAAGATGGAAGAGATTGTCGCGGGAAAAATGGGTGTTCCGTTGCAAGGAAAAACCGATCCCGCTGCCACCGATTCCGAAAAGTAATTGATGTAGCCGCTTCGCCATCCTTCCTGGGCAAACTGGAACGCTACAATAGAGCGAAGCCACGCGTGTGGCCACAGACGCGCGTCTGGGCGAGTAGCTCAATCGGATAGAGCACCGGCCTTCTAAGCCGGGGGTTGTGGGTTCGATTCCCGCCTCGCCCACCATATCAACATCCCGCCAAGTCTTACAACCTCCATAACAATCATATAAATCAATCACTTATCATAGATTTTGCATCCAATTGTGTCCTAGATGATTCTTTTGCATCTCGTGGTAGAACGTGGTACGGTTGTCGGGTACTGACATACCACGAGGAAAAAATACCACATGGGACACAAGGGGCTCTCAGATAGAGAATGTAAGAACGCCAAATGCCCGCCCGCACAATCGGTCGCCAAACTGCACGACGGCGGCGGTTTATATCTCTGGACATTTCCTAATGGAAGAAAATACTGGCGGCTTCGCTACACGTTAGAGGGGAAGGAAAAGTCTCTCTCGCTGGGAGTCTACCCCTATGTATCTCTGGCAGATGCGAGAGGCAAGCGCGACGGTGTTCAGCGACAGCGCCATGCTGGATTAGACCCGTCGAGAGAGCGCAAAACAGAGAAGCGCAATAAGAAGTTGGCCGCTGCAAATTCGTTTGAATCGGTCGCGCTAGAATGGCTGGCTAAACAGGAGAACGCCTGTTCGCCAAAGCACGTTGCTACGCTGAAGCATCGCCTGGAAGTGGACGTGTTTCCTGCCCTTGGAGATCGTCCCATTGCGGAGATTGACGCGCCGGAATTATTGTCCGCTATGCGCGTGATTGAGTCTCGCGGATCGTTCGATCTGGCGCATCGCGTTCTACAAGTCTGCGGTCAAATCTTCCGCTACGGGATCGCGACGGGCCGATGCTCCCGCAACTTATCCCTGGACTTGCGTGGTGCCCTAACGCCGCATGTGAAGGGACGCCAGAACGCGGTAAGGCCCGAAGAATTACCCGCGCTGGTGAAAGCCATTGCAACCTACGACGCCCTGGGAGACAAGCAGACGCGCCTCGCGCTGCAAATGCTGGCACTCACGTTTGTGCGCACGGGCGAAATGATCGGTGCCACATGGGATGAGATCGACACAGATAATGCGGTATGGTCAATCCCCGCCGAGCGGATGAAGATGAAAGCGGAGCACATCGTACCGCTGTCACGGCAAACTGTCGCGCTATTGGCTGAATTGAAGGCTCTCTCCGGCACCAGCCGATTCGTTTTCCCCGGACGCAATCCTGCGGTGCCGATGTCCAATAACACAATGCTGTTTGCCCTCTATCGGCTTGGCTTCAAGGGCCGCATGAGCGGGCATGGTTTCGGCGCCGTCGCCTCTACCATCCTGAATGAATCTGGGTTGTGGTCTGCCGATGCCATCGAACGCCAGCTTGCCCACTGTGAACGGAACGCGGTACGCGGAGCATACAACCGCGCCGAGTATATGTCCGAACGAAAGAAGCTGATGCAATGGTGGGCCGATCATCTCGACAAGCTGCAATCGGCTTCCCCTTAGTTGCGGCCGATTTTGGTGGGGACGTGCAATTGCTATCTAGACAGTTGCAACGCTACCTCTACATATGGAAGCGGAGCTATAGGACCCCACGGTATGGTAGTGTGCTATACTGGAAATGTAAACCAAACTAATTCTCCCTGACGGGAGACGACCCGCGAAGTTGGCTGAAACCCTCGTAGGTTTTGAGTCTCAGCCGGGATGCCTTGCGTGAGTAGGCCGTACCGCACGTAAGTTGAAGTGTCTCTTGGATCGGCTGATTCGGCCACCAAGCATGGAACGGAGTTGCACCCAGCGGTGCTGTGAGTCTTCTGGTTTTGTTATATCTGGGGGGGTGCGTCCCAGAAGAGCCCAGTTTACCGGGTTCGCCCTGCATAGGGGCTAAAAAACGCGCGACCGTCTTACAGCCGAGGTGTGTTCGGCTGTGTAGGAGGGTAATTGCGCGTAAGTATTCGACTGTTTTGGTTGAGGTAAAAATTCGCTGTTCCTGAGGCTGCCAACAGGCGGCCTTTTTTATTCCCCTTACCAACCCTAAAGGCTGCCATCCGGCGGCCTTTTTCTATTGGAGAAAAACCATGGCCGATGATCGAACCCAGAAAATCCTCCGTCTGCCGGACGTGAAGGCTCGCACGGGGCTTTCCCGTTCCACTATCTATCTGCGCCTGGAGACAGGCAATTTTCCCCGTCCAGTTAGCCTGGGAAAACGGGCGATCGGCTGGGTTGAGGCTGACATAAACGCGTGGATTGGCGAGCGGATCGCTGCCAGCCGTAAGGCTGAATCGGCGGCCCGCCCATGACCGCAGAATCGTTCGCGGAGCTGGCAAACGCGCGGCGTTGCGGCGCGGGCAAGTGGCAGGCGCGATGTATGGCGCACGAGGACCGCTACCCTTCCCTGAGCATCGCGGAAGGCAAGGACGGGCGCGTGCTGGTGCGCTGCTGGGCCGGTTGCGCGACGGTAGACATTGTGAAAGCGGCGGGCATATCCCTGCGCGACCTGTTCGCTGGCGAGCCTGCTACGTCGCAACAAATAACCGCGCTCGCGGCGGAGCGGAAAGCCAGAGATAAACTGGAGCGCCAGCAACGAGAGAGCGACCGTGCAGCACGCGACCGCGTCTGGAAGCTGGAGCACATCCGCGATGCGCTTGGCGCGAAGCTGGTGCGCTCGCCTGATGATGACAAGCTCGCGGAACTATTTCACACAACTTGTGATCGGTCTTGCGTGGCGGAAGCGGAACTGTATCCAACACACGAGGAAGTGGGTGGGTTGCCAATGGAAGCGCCACCCGAAACGCCCGCGTGGATCGCCGATGCGCTCTCTGACATTGGCCGGAATTTAAGCCAAGGAAAAGGCCCGTTGGAAGCGGGCCCGGAAAGGATTGCTTAATGTCTACCGAAAGTGTATCGCAATTCCCGAGTCGCCACGAAGCGGCGGCCATGACCTATGACGAATTGGCGGCATTAGTGAACGGCGTGCTCCACCATGAACCGGCGTCCCTGGAAACTGGCGCTGGCATTCTCCGCGATGTGGAGACATTCTTCAGACGATTTATCGTGCTGCCGGATGCCTGCTATCTGCCTTTGGCTACGTGGGCGCTGGCTACGCACGTTTTCGAGCTATTTCACGCGTTCGGATACGTTGCCCTGCAATCTCCGGTTCGCGGATGCGGAAAGACCCGCGTGCTGGAAGTGCTGGAATGTGTCTGTTCCCGCCCCTGGCGCGTGAACTCCATCACGCCCGCCGTCATCTTTCGCAAGATCGGTGCGAGCAAGCCGACTCTGATGCTGGACGAGGTGGAAATTCTTCACAGCAAGCAAAAATCAGAGACGACTCTGGCGGTGATTGCCATTCTGAATGCCGGGTATCGCGCGGGCGCGGTTGTACCCCGTTGCGACGGCAGAGACTTCCAAGTGAAGGATTTTCCCGTCTACTGCCCGAAAGTCTTCGCCTGCATTGGCGGGATGCCGGACACAATCAGCGACCGCTGCATCATCGTGCAGATGCAGAAGGCACTCCCCAATCAGAAAGTCGAGCGGTTCAGTCAGCATCGCATCGCGTCGGAGGCGGCGGAATTTCGCCAGCGAATCGAATCAATGATGAGCAAGGTCGGTACACGCATCCGCGCCGCGTGTGAGGCAATTCCCGCGCTGTCATTCCTACGCGACCGGCAGGAGGAAATCTGGATGCCTCTATTCGCGACACTCAGCGTTCTCGACTCGCCCCGTATGGAGGAATTGCGCAAATGTGCAGTAGCATTGACGGCCGGCAAAGTGTCCGACGATGAAGACGGTCAAACCAATTTGAAGTTGCTGGCCGACATTCGCTCCGTATGGCCCACAGCCGCAACCCACATTTTCAGCACGGCGCTGGTGGAAAACCTTCGCGATTTGGACGAGTCGCCCTGGCAGGAATTCGAGTTGAACACGCGGCGGCTGGCACATCGGTTGCGTCCGTTCGGCATTCAGTCGCGAACGGTGCGGGTCGGAAGCGCAACCGGGAAGGGGTACGCATTAGACGAGTTTCAAACCGTTTTCGACCGCTACCTTGCGACGGTTGAAGCATTATCCGTCACATGCGACACAACCCGCACGAAGACTGGGGAAAACGATGATTCCCGAAGCGTCACATAACGGCAATGTTACGGATCGACAAAGCGCCTCAACCCGCATGGATATTGGCTTGTGACTCATGTTACGGATAAACGTGGAACTATCAAGGGAGATTGACGAAGATGGACGCGCAAATAGAGTTGCTGAATTCGGACACGCTGGCGGTGATCCAATGGCTGGGCTTACCGGAAGGTGCGCCCTTCCCCTTAGCTAGATCGCACTCGACAATCGAACCATCCCCGCGTGCTGAGACGCTGGCGCGAGTGGAGATGCTAGCGTCTGAGATTCGCGCATGGGACGATGCGATGCTGCTATGGGTGAAAGTGCATTGTGCGTTCCGCGAGCATTCCTGGGGCAGCCTATCGCGACTCTACGTCTCGCATATAGAACACGCGCACCAGAGCGGCGGCATGTTCGCGCCAGACCGCGAGACGTTCCAAGCCATCCTTATGGCGCTGGGCTTTCAGACTGTTGATGAGATGTGCTACGGCCTAATTCTCAAAGAAGACCGCCCCAGCTTTCCCATAACGCGCAATGCCAGCGCACCAGCCAACGGAGGAAAACTTCTATGAGTGTAGAAACGACACCAAACGGAAAGACGGCCAACCTTGGACGGCATCGGCGCGCCTGTACTGTGTGCACGCATCCTGACTGCGCGGAGATCGAAACAGCCTTTGTCGCCTGGGAGAGCGCAGCCACCATCAGCGCACAGCACGGCATCGCAGACCGCGCAAGCGTGTACCGTCACGCGCACGCGCTTGGGCTCTTTGAGAAACGACGGCGAAACATTCGGGCGGCTTTGGAGCGGATCATCGAAAAGGCGGGCGACGTCGATGTGACCGCCTCCGCAGTAGTCTCCGCCGTCCAAGCCTACGCCAAGATCAACGCGGCTGGTGAATGGATCGACCGCACAGAAACCGTCTCGCTGAATGATCTTTTCGAGCGGATGAGCACGGCGGAGTTGGAATCCTACGCGCAATCGGGAACATTGCCGGCATGGTTTAGATCGACCGTGGGCGCAACAGCGAACGCGAGTCGAGGGAGCGAATCCTATGGCGAATAAAGGCGCACAGAAGCCGCTAGGCGCAACAGATTGCGAGCCTAGGCTATCGCACTACCCTATTGGCTCTGCGCAGTCTAGGGCGGCAGCCAGAGCTTTACTCGATAGGCGCAGAGAAGTGCAAGGTGCGGGCCTTCGTTTTACCGTCCAACTTGTAGGTAAGGTGAAAGACCCGAATCGGAAATGCACATGCCGTGCGCCGGAGGCGGGCACAATCGCAATATGCAGGTGCCTTCTATGAAGCCCGGTAGCTATGCACTAGGCTCTCCACACTCAAGAGCGGCGGCTCGGTCACTGTTAGCCGCACGGAAACAAAGCGAGGCGGCGGCGAACCTCCCCGGACTGGCGGAAATTATTCAAGCCGCACGGATGAAACTCCGGACTGGTGAGTTTCCCACTTCGTTCCCCGCAAATCCTGGCGATACCGAAAGCACCAGAGAAGGGAGCACAGATTGTCTGAGAGATCGAATCACACAAGCCCGGAAGCGGGCGGGATTGGCGCAAGGCCCGCAGACTATGCGATAGGCTCTCCGCAATCGCGGGCGGCCGCTCGCGCCCTTCTACAACGTCGGCAAGGGACGTGCGAGCGAAGGGATGTGATTCTCTCGGTCGGTGCGGACTGGCATCCGATACCGTCAGCCTCCGATTGGCATCAAGATCCAAAAGATCGAAGCATAGGGCGCGTCGTTTGCATACCGGAAGGGATGACGCTCGCGGAAGGGCTGCGCGTGGTGGGCGGATACAGTGCTGAAGAACTGGATCAAATTGACCGCGAGCACTCGGACAAACTAAAGTGCGGGAGTGTGTTGTCGTTGAAACGTTGACAGAGCCCGGAAGTGATCAGCGGATGCCTGTTATAAGCGCGCGAAGCTGACCGATTTAGGACGCTGGTACACTGTTAGGATTCCTGAGCTTGACAATGAATGAAGCTGGTAAAGCGGACAATCCCACCCCAGATCCAGCACCTGAATTGCAGCAAGGGCTCGTCGAATCGCTGACGAGCGCCTATGCAATGCTTTTGAAGACGCAGCGCACGGCTTCTTCTGCCTACGTTAGGTGGACGAAGGCCCACAGTCGCAGCCACGAGTTTGCTTGGCTTGACGCGGGAAAGGAAATTCTACTGATGGGAGGGGGAACTCTCTTAATCACCCCGGATTCATGCGTTCATCCAAATGTCCAAAAAATGATGGCTACTATGGAGCTCAATCCCTACGAACGCGAGCTTCAGTACGGCTATCCGTACGTTATTGGGAAATCGGGTGGCATCACGTTCCGGGCACCATTGCTGACCATCCCTGTGGGAATCACCCCCGATGGCGGGAATCTAGCCATAAGGCCGACAGAGGATGCAGCGCGGTTCAATTCGCTCCCATTTCGCGCGGAGGCCGATAGCAGCGCGCGAGAATTGGCTTTCAAGCGGCTGATGGAACAATGCCCGGACCTACCGCTGACCGGAGAATCTCTTAGATTGTTCTGTGAGTCAGTTTCCCGGGAATTGGAAGTCAGAATTGAAGCCGAACTCAACGGGGACATTCATGGAGCGCCGAAGGAACCCACACGGCAAATGGCGCTGAAAATTGTTGACCATGCTGCTTGCTTCATCGCGCCAAAGACCAGTTACTTTTTGGTTAGTGATTTAGAGGGGATAGGCAATTCAGATCCAAACAATGTAAATCGTAGTGCTCTCGGCTGGCTCATCGGAAAACGACCTGCAGAGCCTACGAGCGACGGGCTTTCCAATAGCCGAAAAACATTTTACCCATTCCCTTCTAATCCCAGTCAGCGTCGCGTCGCCCAGCTAGTCGACGACCCTTGCTCTCGCATAACGGTCGTCCAAGGACCACCCGGCACCGGAAAATCTCTCACTATTGCAAATCTTGCTTGCCATCTAGTGGCTCAAGGAAAAAAGGTACTAATCACATCCCAGAAAGACAAGGCCCTCCAAGTTGTCGATGAAACACTGCGCCGTCTGGAGTTGGAAGAACTTCCGATGACATTACTGAAACGCGATCGGGAATCGCGGAAACAGTTGAGGGAACGGCTCGATGCAATCCAAAAGAGTCGATCGGTGGAAGAAACCAAACAAAGACTCGATCGGCAAAATGAGAACCACGAACAGACAGCTCAAGAAATCCTCATTCAAGAGGAACTCCTGCGACGAGCCGTAGAGAGCGAACACACGGTAGAGATAGCAGATCGCCATGTTCAAATAGCGCGTGGCCACGTGTCGCGGCTCTTAGCGAAATGGGGTCTGCGTCGAAGCCTCAATAAAGCCGAACGGAACGCACGTGTTCGATCGGATGTAGTTGGAGATAGGCTTGTAGCCGCTCGCACGCGATTGCGCGCGGACGCCGCGTCGCTTCTCGAGCATGCCGCGGACCATAGAGTTAGCTGTGCCTCTAAACCAGACCGCAACCACCTACGGGAGTTCGCGCGACTTCTCGGACGAAATCAAACCAATGCAAAGAACTTTCGCGTCTTTGATAAGTTGAAAAGCGAACCCGAACGCTGTCAGATGTTACTCAATATTCTCCCTTGTTGGATTATGGCGCCCGATGATGTAGCGCGACTGTTTCCTTGTTCTCCGGAGATCTTCGACGTAGTGATAATCGATGAAGCATCGCAATGCGATTTGCCCTCCATGGTCCCCGTCCTTTATCGAGCCAAACAGGCTGTAATAGCGGGGGATTCAATGCAAATGCAAGCCCAGCGATTTGCCTTCACATCAGGACTTGTTGCCACTCAAGCCTGGGCACAATTCGGTTTAGATCGATTTGACCCGGACGGTTGGCTCGATCCAACCAAGGTTGATCTACTGCAACTAGCGTCGATGCGCATGGATGAGGAAGCTTTCCTCGATGAGCACTACCGCAGTTTGCCAGACATCATTGGCTTTTCCAACGACCATTGGTATCGTGGGAAACTCCGCATTATGCGAGACGCAGAAGACAGACGTTTTGGAGATCCTACTAATCCCACAGTTTCGTTGCATCGTGTCGCCGGGTCCGTAGCAATAGGCACACAGGAAAATGAAGTCGAGGCACGTGCTCTCGTTGAGCACCTGAGGGAGATGCTAGATCATCCCGCCTATTCAAATGCTACGTTTGGGGTAATCTGCCTGTTCGAACAACAGATGCAAT
>JAJXZK010000235.1 GCA_021780095.1 Acidobacteriota bacterium
GCCTTCGCCGCCATCTTGCTGGGCACAGTCGGGGCTTTCGCCCAAACCACGCCTTCCGCCGACGCACCTCCGGCCGACAGTAACTTCCCGGACACTACCCAGCAGACCCGCCCCGAAAAGACCTTTAAGGTCAATGTGAACCTGGTCAGCCTCTTCTTCTCGGTTCGCGACAAACACAACGGCCTCATTCCCACACTGAGCAAAAGCGACTGCAACATCTACGAAGACGGCAAGCTGCAAACCATCAAGAATTTCTCCGCGGAAACCAATCTGCCGCTGACCCTCGGCATCCTCCTCGACACCAGCGGCAGCCAGGAAAACGTCCTGCCCCTTGAGCAACAGGCCGGCAGCCGCTTCTTGCATCAAATCCTGCGTCCCAAGGACCAGGCATTCGTTGTAACTTTCGACGTTGACGTCGATCTCGCGCAGGACTTCACCAATAACGTCGATTCCCTCACCCACGCGCTGGACAAAGCCACCATCAACACCGCCGGAGGCAACGGCGCTGGCGGCGTCCCAGGCATCGGACAGGGGCCGTTCCCCACAGTAGGCACGCCCAAGGGCACCCTACTCTACGACGCCGTCGCCGAAGCCTCAACAGACAAGATGGTCATGACGACGGGCCGTAAGGCCCTCATCATCCTCACCGACGGCGAAGACATGGGTTCCGTCACCAAGCCCAATCAGGCAATTGAAGCGGCGCAGAAGGCCAACACCATCATTTACGTCATCCTCATTGCAGACCGCGGCTTCTACAACGACTACACCTTCGGCTACACCGGCGCCAGCCAAATGAGCAGGCTGGCCGATGCCACCGGCGGACACGTGATTGACGTCGGCAACAACGGCAGAAAACTCCAGGACGCTTTTGACGAGATCGAACGCGAATTGCGCACCCAATACCTGGCCAGCTACACCCCCACCAACGAAAAGCTGGATGGCAGCTACCGCAAGGTGAACATTGTCTGTAAGGGGAATGGGCTCAAGGTCTACGCGCGCAAGGGTTACTACGCCGTCCCCAGTTCACAACAGTGAGCTAGGAAGAGTGCGGCCGGCCGTTCAGGACCGCACCGTCTTCCCCGCAAAATACGACCCATTCGCCATGTGGCAGGCCGTCGCCGCATGGTAGCCAAAAACAACGTCCTCGACGACCGGCTTGCGCGTGCGAACAGCGTTAAAGAAGTTTGCGACGTGCGGCCGCAGGTCGTCCCAATACGGCCCCTTGTAGACCGTCACCTTCGATAGCGTATGCTTCGCCAGAATCGGGTCGTTCTTGGCATGCCATTCGCGGTCATACTCCGCGCGCATCGCCGCCGGAAAACTCTGCGAGTAGTAGCTCGGGCTGGTGTCGATCCCCAATTGCGGAATCCACGTCAACTCGCCATTCCTCAACTCAACAATTCCCTTGGAGCCCATGATCCGCGTTGTCTCGGTCGTCTCCGTCGTCAGCGTCAGCCGCACAGACACGGGCGTCTTTCCATACTGGAACAACGTGTCCTGCACGTCGGGCATGTTCCGTCCATCCTTCCAGCGGAAAATCCCGCCGATTGCCGTCGCCTGGTCCGGTACTGCATTGATGCCCGTCGCGAACTGCATCCCGCTGAGCAGATGAACCATCAGGTCGCCGGCCATGCCCGTCCCATACTGGTGCCAGGAGCGCCAACGCGCGAAGATATCAGGGTTAAACGGCACCTTTGGGACATCCTTCTGCCACGTGACCCAGTCCAGGTTTTCCGGCGACAGATCCAGCGGCGGTGGATACTCCCACGCGCCATCTGGAGAATTGCGGCCCAGTTGCAGTTCCACCTGCATCAGGTCTCCGATGGCCCCGCTCGCAACGAGCTCTTTCGCTTTCGCAAACAGCGCGGAGCTAACCCGCTGCGACCCCACCTGCACAAATTTCCCGCCACTCTGATGTACCGCCTCCACCATCGCCTCCCCCTCCGCAATGGTGTGGGACATCGGCTTTTCGCAATACACATCCTTGCCTGCGGCGAGGGCGTCTACCACCACCTGCTTGTGCCAGAAGTCAGGCGTAGCCACAAACACGCATTGGATCGACTTGTCCTCCAGAACCTCGTGGTAGCGACGCGTAGTCCGCACATCCTGCCCTGCAATCTGCTTGGCCAGCGTATGCCGCCCGTCATACAGATCGCTCGCAGCCACGCATTTTGTCCCCGGCAGTGCAACAGCAGTCCGCAATAATGCCGAGCCTTCCGTTCCCACGCCAATAATCCCAAACCGGACCACATCGCTCGACGCCGTAGCCGGGACTTCCGCCTCTGCGGTCAGGTCAATGGTTCTCGCTGCCAGGTACCCACCAACCGCGGCGCCGCCGCTGGCACGGAGAAAATCACGACGGGACAAAGGACCCAAGATGGACATCGGTACACTCCTCAACAAAAGCCGAAACCAATATACCCGAATCCAGTGAATCACATTGCACCCTGGCCATTCCTTGTGCTCGAATTCCTTATATGCGACGTCGCGAATTTCTCCAGCTCTCAGCGCTCGCCTCCGGAGCGTCGTTTCTAAAGCCCCCATCATTTCTCACCGCAGAAGGACTGGGTCGATCCTCCGCAGCAACCTCCCTTCGCCTGACAATTCATCCCCACCGTACTGGGCATGTTATTGGTCCCGACTTCACAGGCCTCAGCTACGAAAGCGCCCAGCTCGGCGACCCCACATTCTTCGCTCCCACGAATACCGAACTCATCGGCTTGATACGCAGGCTCGGGAAATCCGGAGTGCTCCGCATCGGCGGCAATACCAGCGAGTACTGCTACTGGACACCAAACCCCACGGCAGCACAACTCTCCGCCCCGTCGGCGCCGGTCAACCCTAGCACCGGAAAGCACCCTGACCAGGTGCGCAGAATCACCCCGGAAGCTGTTCGCAACCTCAGCGCATTCATCGATGCCACCGGCTGGAAGCTGATCTACGGCCTCAATATGGGCACCGGGACCCCCGAAGATGCCGCCGACGAAGCCGCTTATGTCATGAAGCTAATTGGCCCAAAGCTGGTTTCCTTCCAGCTTTGCAATGAGCCCGATCTCTTCTCTCGCAACGGCATTCGCAAACCCGGCTACGACTTCGCGGACTTCGCCCGCGAGTGGCAACACTTCTTTAAAGTTATTCGCGCCCGCGTCCCGGGCGCACCATTCTCCGGCCCCGACACCGCCTTCAACAATGAGTGGCTCGTCCCCTTTGCCGAGGAATTCAAGCACGAGATCGCATTCCTCTCGCAGCATTACTATGCAGAGGGCCCACCAACTGATCCGTCCATGACCATCGGACGCCTGCTGCGCCCCAACCCCAAACTCGTGGCCGAATTCGCTGGAATGGCCCAGACTCACAAGGACACAGGCCTCCCCTTTCGATTGACCGAAACCAATTCCTGCTACCAGGGCGGCAAGAAGGGCGTCAGCAACACCTTCGCCTCCGCCCTTTGGGGCGCCGAATTGATGTATCAGCTGGCCTCGCAGGGAGGGATCGGAATCAACTTCCATGGCGGCGGATACGGATGGTACACGCCCATCGCCGGCACACAGAAGGCCGGCTTCCAGGCGCGCCCCATCTACTACGGCATGCTCATGTTTGCTCTCGCAGGAGCAGGCCAGCTGGTCGAAAATCACCTGAGCAAACCCCAGCCCGAAGACGTAGTAGCTGCCTACTCGCTCAAGACCAGCTCCGGCCTCAAAACCATCCTCTTTAACAAGAGCACCACCTCGCCGCTGCACCTCGCCATCGATCCCGGCCAGCGAACGGAGCGCGCTTCCTTGCTGCTGCTCACTGCGCCTGATCTCGCCTCCACCTCGGGGGTCACTCTGGGCGGCGCCCCTGTGAACCCGCATGGCGACTGGTCCTCCTCCAGCCGAATCACACTTACTCGTACGCATGGAATCTTCACAGCGGAGATTCCCGCAGCAAGCGCCGCTCTGGTGTCGTTCGAAGATTAGTCTCCGCCAAAAACTTCGGCCCGGAACGCAACGCTCCGGGCCTATCGTGTCTTCGCTCCAAACCTTAACGCGATGAACTACTGGC
>JAJXZK010000440.1 GCA_021780095.1 Acidobacteriota bacterium
CGCCGCGCCACCGCCGAGGGGCGATCCCCGCGGGCCAGCGCTCGAAGCACACGATCACGCAAATCCTGCGAATACGATTGCATCCAGACCCTCCCTTCGAGAGACAGGATGATTATCGCATAAATGTCGCTACTTAAATTAGAAATGCTCTAAACGTGCATTTGTTGGGCCGCTTAGAGTTGCTTGGTGGCCGAGACCGTGAGCCAGACTGCTAGGTCGCCCTCGTCCGCGCAGCATACCCGAACGCCTCAAGACATTAAACCGCTCTTAGTGGACCGGCTATTTGAGGCTAGGTCCAAGTCCTCTTGTGGATACTGGGCAGAGCTTCTTCAAGTCCACCAGTTCTGCCAAGTAGGCTACGATCCTGAGCGCCACTTGCTGCGAGTGCAGCGATAATCCGATTTCGATATTTCTTTTCTGAGCATATTCGGTGAAGTTGGCGGAGGACACAAAAACTTCTTGATTATCGACTACTATACATTTCGCGTGTAGTGCCGCTCGGTCAGCGCGATCGACTGTCAATGCGCGCGGATCATAGTAGACCTCAGGCAGCCTGGCACCTTCAGGCCACTGGGTTGTGGCGAATCGGTGCATGAAGCGTTGAACCATCTCACTGTTGGCTGAAGTGTCGCCGGCCGAGCGCTGAATATCCAGAAAGAGCCGGACCTGAAGATTTGGTTCCTGATTCATCCGCTCCGCCAGCGCGCGAAAGACCTCGCGGCCCCTGGACACCACGTATCCAACAACGATCACGGACTGGCGTGCGCGCCGGAAGAGCTCGGACACGACCACAGCAGTGTCACGCCCCACCGCGCTGGGAGTCGGACCAGTAATTACCAGATCGATCAACTCATCCAGCGGATTACGAGAAGCCGAATTCGAAGCGAGGAGGTCGAGAACAGCCGCGCTCGCAGTTGCATTCATACAGGCAGCCGAACATGCCTGGAGACCAGCGGTGGCGGCAGCAAGGTGCTCTACAGAAACGAATCTGCCAAGAGAGGTGGCAGTGTAAGGCGCGGTCACGCGGCCTGTTCGGATAGCCGCAGCCAAGTCGGCGAGTTCTGCTCGAGATAGCGATAGTAGCTGTTGCATTACGCGGACTCTGCTCCCGCAAAAAACTCGGCGCCGTGCGCCTCCAGTGTCGGTACCACCAGAGAGCGGTCGAGGAAATCGTTTTGCATTTCGCAGCTTGTTTCAGGGATTAGCAGGCATCCATGACAGGCGCTTCCGTGCAGAAATCTCCGCTCGAGAGTATTCGCCGGATCGTGCTGAGCACAGACTGGATCATTCGAACACAGCAGCCCTTGGGCAAGCGCATTCTTGACGGTTACATGGATCCGACGACCGGCAAGAACCAGCCCTCCCAATGTTCCCTCGGTATCAGAGCTCCCGGTATATACCAGGACACCATAGCCCAAAGCAGGTATCGCGTAGATACGTTCGCGCAGAGAACTGGCTGGATATCCGCAACTCAGAGCAAGTCCGGTGAGTAGCAGGTGGGAGAACGAGTGCATCATCCAGTACGCCAGCTCGGGAAATTTACGATTTGCTCCAGGGTGCTCCTTGCTCCACTGTTTGAACCCTCCAACTAATTCAAGCGCACGCTTTTGAACTTCTGGCCGAGACAGCCAAGTGTGAATCGCGTCCCTCTTAAACTGAATAAAGATCCCTTCCCCCTTGTTCTCATAGGCGGGAAGCCACTTCGGCTCTCTTGCGAGGGATGCTCTCTTCACTCCAAGATCCAATTCGCCATCCATGTCCGGGGCGGCAGATTCGATCCGCGTGAAGCCGACCTGCGCAACAACTTCGCGAAGTCGATGAACCAAAACGATGCGCTCAATCGAAGACATCCACGGCGAATCCCAATCGCCTTTTGGCAACGCGCGAGCGAAGAAAACGCCATCAGGACGGTCATTGCCGATTTCAGCCTTTGCAGCAATCAGCGTCTCCAGTTCTGCGACCTTGACGGGCTTTTGATCTTTTTCGGTCTCGTTTGTTCGCGATTGAATCTCGGCCAGGACCTCCTCGTCGGTAAACCCTTCCAATGCCTCCTTGATCTTGGCCTTTTTGCGTTCGTATTTCAGTTCGTCGATTCCCATCACCTGTTCGAGATCGCTCCAGATCCTATCGACGATCACCTTCAATTCCTGATCTCTTTCAGGTAACGAGATGACGCTCATCAGCTGAGGGAAGTAGGCGTTTGACGCTGACCGGATGAGCAGACGGTTAGGCTCGCCACATTGTTCGTTGGTGAACGGCCCTAGCCATGGTCTCGTGCCATTGCACGAGCCCAGCGCCTGGTTCGAAAGAACTGCGGCCTGTGCCATGCTCCTTTCTGCCTTCCCGCACTCACAGCGGATTACGATCTCCGTGAGGTCTCCGCTCGTACCTCTCTCATCGATGTAGAGCTGCTTTCCGTTCAATGCGCAGTCAGACGGTCCGTTGTGCACGAAAACAAACCAGTCGATATCGCCGATGTGGCCAGCCCGGCACGCACGAACGAATCGAACTGGGACGACGGGGTGCGAAACGCGGTCCCGGTCTACAAACTTTCCCCGTACAAGCGATTTGCGGTGGACGAGCAGCCGCGTCTGGAATTTACTCTCCTCCGATCGTTCGATGTTCTGACTGATGAACCACTCCGGGAATTGGAAGGCGTAAATCCCTCTTGCCGGCGCTGTGGGATCGTTTTCTGCAGGAGGTGGGGTCCGTAGCTCAATCGATGGCAGATTGAGAATCCGAGCTAGTTTCTGGCTGAGGCGCAGCTCAACGATAGTCTCGCCACCAGTTGTCCAGAAGTCGAGCCCGGCAACCAACACCGAGTGTTCCGGGAGATCGAGCATGGCTCCAGGGCCAAAAGTTGTGATGAGCTGACTCTGCCGGATTTCTCCGCGTGGCTTCTGTCGAGTCATTGGCCGTCATCCTCCAAATCAACGTTCTCGAGGGTACGCAGCCAAATGTTCACCGTGGGTTCGACATCGCGGAGTGATCGATTTGCTCGGAATTTCATTTTTCGATTCGATGAAGGCAGGCCATGCAGTTCGGGGCTGAGAAAGTCGTACAGGAGATGCTGCGCACCGCCCGTCTCATGCTCGTTGTACTGGAGTGAGACGCCGTGCTGCACCAGATCTTGCGTGGTCTTCGCCCACGAGTCCAGCAGGTCGAGGCAGCGGTCGCGCATCACCGTCCTAAGACGGTCTTTCTCATTCGCATCCATTTCCCTCGAATGCGCCTGACTGCGATCAACAAGCGCCTGGATTGCGAAGTCTAGCCGTCCTCGCTCATTCAATATTTCCTTGGCGCCCAAAGCCGGCGTCATCGGTCGGTGTGCTTGGCGCACCAAACCCACCAAAGCAGCGGCCAACCCCTTATCGAGCGCCCGTGGCGAAAATGGTGTTACGCTAGTCGGCTCGACAGCGCGGTAGAAGCTCTCGTGGTAAGCCTCAAAGCGTTCGTAGTGAGACCGGTCGCGAGGCTTGTGCACGTTGAGAATCGTTACCACCAGGCCAGGCCTGTTTGCGTCGCGCCCAACACGGCTTGTTGCCTGAATGTACTCGGCACTCGATTTGGGCTGTCCGAATACCACCATCAGCCCCAGGCGCGTGATATCAAGACCAACGGAGATCATGTTCGTGGCAATTGCCACGTCTACGCGCTTGTCGTTGCTGAAGGGAAGAGCCAGCCGCCTCTTTGCTTCGGCCACTCGCGCCGTATCGACACGGCTCGTGAGTTCCACTGGCTCATAGCCAATCTTCCTATCAGCGAAGAGCCCTTCGGCCTCGCCAACCCGCAATCGAGTAGCGTATCCCTTCAAGCGATTCTGGACTTCATCTTCAATGAGACGCCGCGCGCCACCCAATTCGCGCAGGCTGTTGAAGTAGCCAAGCAGGGTCATGTAAGGGTCTGCGGCTTCTTCCGTCGGGCCTCTTCTGAGCTTCTTGTGCCACTTCTGTCCCGCCGCAAGTAGCGCCAGATAGACGCGTAACATGGCCACCTTCGGACTGCGGCCTTGTGCTGCGACGCCAACGTAA
>JAJXZK010000180.1 GCA_021780095.1 Acidobacteriota bacterium
ATGTGCGAAAAATATCGTACGTTATCAAGGACCAGCTTCGTTCGATGATCCGGATTTGGTTATCCAGGCTGTGCTCAATGGCGTGGGAATCGGGACGGCGATGGAAGACACTCTCGCGAAGATGCTTGCAGAGGGACGCCTGGTTCAGGTGCTCAGGGATTGGTGTCCATCATTCCCCGGATATTTTCTCTACTATCCCAGCCGCCGCAATCAACCCGCCGCCTTAACCGCACTGATCGCGGCACTTCGGCTCTCCGGGTGAGTTCCCAGCCCCGAGTGAGGCTGTCAATACGCATCTGGAGTGGCTTTCTGAGAAATCGCGGTCACACACCAACGACGCGAGGCGTGGAAAGCGAGGGATCGCGCTCCGCGAAAGTCTGCATTTGCGCAAAATCGCAAACTGTATTTCCAGCCCCTGCGATTCTGGAAACGTGGTAATGGCCTGCCCGGTAATTTGTACCAGCGAGATTGTTCGTGCACGCGGCGGGAGAGGCAGATATCTGCCCGTCGCATTCGCAGGCGGGGTGGTCCATTTTTGCTCCAGCGCGTACACACTCTGGGGCAACAAGGATCAACAGGGGACACCGCAGCGACGGTAAATGATCCATAGAAGGCAGTTATTTTTCTTCAGATTTCAACAGGCTTCTACAGGTATCCTGACTTGCTTTGGGAGCAGAGGGCCGGTGTTCGAATCCCTCCGCCCCAACCATGGACAATCAACCATTGCCTGCAATTTGCGGGTCTCCGGGCCAATCCCCGAAGCCCGCGTTCCCTGCGTGGGCGATCTAGGTGAAGATGATCTGCCCTCCGGCAGCCTTTTCATAGAACTGCCCGACAGAGATGATGCCATCCATTTCTGGACAGAAATCGTCTTTCTTCAGATGGAACATATCGACGGTGGCCTTGCAGGCGTATATCTCTCCACCCGCATCGTGAATCATGGTCATGAATTCCGCGACGGGAGGAATGTCGATCTTTTCCATCTCCTTCTTCATCATGCCCGTAGCGAATGCCGACATGCCTGGAATCGCGCCCAGGATGGTGGGCATGTGCATCGCGGGGTTGCCGACGGTGGCCACCTTCAGGTTGTTCATGCGTTTTTTAATGATCGCATCCAGCCCGAAGAAGGTGAAGAAGAGCGAAACCTCGATGCCTTCCATGCGGGCTCCGTTTGCCATGATCAGCCCGGGATAGACACCTTCAAGAGATCCGTGCGAGACGATGATGCTGACTCGTTCGATGGGTTGTGCGGTAGATTCGGTCATGGTGTCCTCCACTTAGATGCAGCCTTTGGGTTTGGGCAGGCCGGCGATACGGGCCGCTTTTTTGGCTGGTCCCTTCGGGAACAGCTGGTAGAGAGCCTTGGTGTCTACGCCGCTCTCTTTGGTTAACCGGCGGATCGAAGGCGAATCGCCTTCCTTTTCAAAGACTGAACGCATGAAGTTGATGACGGCCCAGTGCTGCGGCGTCAGTTCGGAAATGCCTTCAGTCGCTGCAATGTCACGCGCGACTTCTTCAGTCCAATCGTTGCGATTAGCAAGGTTGCCATCCGCATCGAGCGTCAACGACTTGCCACCTAGCACCACAGTTTCCATAACTCTCCTCTTGGAAAATGAATTGATTCACGCTTTGGGAGCCGCCGCAGGCAACGCGTGTGCACCCACAACTTTCAGGAACTCCACCAGAATCGCGAGGCCCCGCCGTGCATCGGGCGAGTTGATGTCGCGGATCAGTTGGAAGGTTGACTTGTTCACATCCATGGTGGCCTGCACGCGTCCGAAGCCATGAATGATGGCCTCAATCGCCTTAAGCACCTCGGGCTTGGTGAACTCGCGCAGCAGCCCGATCAACTGGGGAATGCTCGCTTCCACTTGCCGCCAGTCGCCAGAGGAGTGGGAACAGATGAGCGCATCGCCCACGCGAAGTCCAGCAGCGACGGCGCTGAAGTAGCCCTTTTCCTGCAAGGACTGGTTGGCCTGCACGACTCTTCGCATCCCATCGCGGAGGATGGGTTGTGCATCCTGAATAAAGTCAGAAGCACTCTGCAGCTGCTGGATAGCGTTCTCAAACAGGTGCGCATTGGCCAGGACGCTTTTGAGAAGACTCGCCATCTCACGAGGCCGCAAATCTGCCGTGCCAAATGCATCAACGGCATCGCGCATCGCGCTCTTGCCAATGATGGAGAGGTCCGCAGCAAGATCTTCCGCACTATTCCTGAGACGCCTCAGATTCGCGAGCTCATCGACGATGAAGTCAAGCTTGCGATCGAGTTCTGCAATCCGATCCTCAACCGGCACGGTGCCCATTACGCCACCAGCTTTCCTGCCATCAGCATTTCGTTGGCAATCGGCAGTTCAACGCCGCGCAGGAGCAGATTCCAATAGACCCAGCGGAACATGAGCTTGCCGTAATGATTGATTGCACTCTCTCCGAGAAGCTTGAAGGGGCCGACGCCGGGCAGCGGGAAGGCGCCAGGCAACGGCTCGGTCTCGTAGTTGAAGTCGATCAGCATGCCCTTGCCGAAACCGGATTCGATGAAGCAATTTGCATGGCCATCGAACAGCGCGCGCGGCGGCCTGCCTTCAATGTGCTCCATGATGTTCTCGAACAGGATCTCGGATTCGAAATGTGCGACCGACCCCGCCTTCGACGCGGGCACATTCGTGGCATCGCCAATCACGAACACATCTTCAAGGCCTTCCGCCGCAAGCGTGCCCCTGTTGGTCGGCACAAAGTTCAGCTCGTTGCCCATGCCGCTGCGGGCAATGCAGGGGTCGCCCATGTTTGTCGGGATCGACACCAGCACGTCATAGCCGACTTCGGTATCATCCCAGGCAACGATCTTCTTTTCAGCGCTGTCGACACGCCCAATGGCAAAGTCAGGCGTTACCGAAATTCCTTTGCGCTCGAGAACGTCGCCCAGCACGTGGCTTGACGTGGGCTTGGTGAACGCCCCGGAAAGCGGCGTAACAAGGTGGAGGTCTACCTTGTCGCGCATGCCTCTTTCAGTGAAGTACGCATCCGCAAGGAAGAGAAACTCCAAAGGCGCCACGGGGCACTTGATGGGCATTTCGGCAATGCTGACAACCATTTTGCCGCCCTGCCAGCCCTTGAGGAAGCTGGACAAACGCTCGGAGCCGCGCGGGGTATAAAAGTCAAACTTGGAGCGTCCCCACTCTTCGTCAAGCATCCCTTCCGTCTGTTCGGGATGAATGTCGGCTCCGGTGGCCACGATCAGGCAGTCGTAGCGAAGCGGCTCACCGTTGGCCAGCATTACGGTTTTCTTTTCCGCATCGATGCGGTCGATCCCCGAGAGGATATACCGCACCTTGCCGGGAAGGTACTGGCGGCGCGGGCGCACCAGGTCACGCATCTGGTAGATGCCAAACGGCACAAAGAGAAATCCCGGCTGGTAATAATGCTCGTCAGTGCCGTCGACGATGGTGATGCGCCAGTCACGTTCATCCAATGCATTGGCAAGCTTGTTTGCCATGATTGTTCCCGCCGTTCCGCCGCCCAGAATCAACATTTGTCGCATTGCGTTGCTCCTTGTGGGTGTGTCTCCGTTCGACAAGAGCTCTGCACACCCGGATAGTTACATCCAATTCAGTTCAAATTTGCGTTGCACAAGGTTCTAAAAAAACTCTTGCCCAACCCGGCCGAGATGGAGTTCACAGACATCTTGCCGCTACACTCGTTGCGGGCGTTGCTGCTGCCGCGGAGATTCACGGCCCGGTGATCGAGTTCTGAAATGCGTGGATAGGTCGCGGAGGAGTCCAGATAGCCCGGGGACCGGGTCATGCCACCAGAGATGCGCTGCTGCGCATTCGCCGGAACCGGGGTGTTGAAGAAGGTGTACTTGCCGGGAAAGGGGATAGAGAAACCGGCGTTCACCGGGCAGTCCGCATCCAGGCAGAGGCCGTCATCGGCTCCAGCCATTGCCACCTTGGCGGGGCCTGCTCCGAACAGGAAGCGCCCGTATGTTGCCCAAACCTGCGAGGAGCCACGG
>JAJXZK010000168.1 GCA_021780095.1 Acidobacteriota bacterium
TGATTTGGGTGCCCTGCATGGTTTGCAAACACTTTTGCAACTGGTTCAGTACGGGCCGAACGGATATTTCTGGCCGGATGTGACGATTACTGACAAGCCAAGGTTCAAATGGCGCGGATTGATGATTGACTGCGGAAGGCATTTCGAGCCGGTGCCGGTACTGCTGCGCACGCTGGATGCGATGGAGGCAGTGAAACTGAATGTGCTTCACCTGCACCTGAGCGAGGACCAGGGATTTCGCGTGGAGAGCAAGCGATTCCCCAAGTTGCAGGAGATGGGTTCGGACGG
Source organism: Acidobacteriota bacterium (assembly GCA_021780095.1). The sequence goes on from JAJXZK010000168.1 coordinate 289, forward strand.
TCTTTACTACACGCAGGATCAGATACGGGAGATTGTTGCGTACGCGCATGCACGTGGAATACGCGTAGTTCCGGAGTTCGATATTCCGGGGCACGCGACAAGCTGGCTCGTGGGTTATCCGGAACTGGCGAGCGCGCCGGGGCCGTACCACGTTGAGCGGGTCTTTGGGATTCACGATGCGGCGATGGACCCGACGCGGGAGAGCACGTTCAAGTTTCTAGACGAGTTTCTGGGCGAGATGACCGGGTTATTTCCCGACGCTTACATGCATATTGGAGGCGATGAAAATAAAGGGAAGCAGTGGCTGGCGAATCCGCAGATTCGAGAGTTCATGCAGGCGCACGGAATCAAAGATGCAGCCGCGCTGCAGGTCTATTTCAACCAGCGCATGCTGAAGATTCTGACGAAGTATCACAAGCACATGGTGGGCTGGGATGAAATTATGACGCCGGGACTGCCGAAGGACGTGGTGGTGCAGTCGTGGCGCGGAGCGGAGTCACTGGCGAAGGGTGCGATGGAGGGCTATCAGGGAATTCTTTCGGCGCCGTATTATCTGGACGCGATGCATACGGCGGCATGGCACTATCTGGCCGATCCGATTCCGGCGGGCACTGAGCTGACACCAGAGCAACAAGAATTGATTCTTGGCGGCGAGGTGTGCATGTGGGGTGAGCAGATTTCGCCGAAGACGATTGATTCGCGCATCTGGCCGCGGACGGCGGCGATCGCGGAGCGACTCTGGTCGGCGGCGACGGTGCGCGACGTGCCGGATATGTATCGTAGACTCGCGGTGGAGAACGTGCGGCTGGATGCGCTGGGAATGGAGCAGATCTCCGGGCCAGAGCGAATGCAGCGGCAGTTGACAGGGCGGCAGAATACTACGGCGTTCAAGGTATTCACCTCCGTGATCGAGCCGGTGAGCTTCGGGGAACGCTACAACCTGCAGCATACTGACCAATTGACTCCGCTGGACGGCCTGGTGGACGCGGTGATTCCGGATCCTCCGGTGCGGCATGAGATGGCCGATGAGGTGCAGGCGCTGTTGAAGGATGCGCCGCATTTCGAGCGCGGCCGCGCTCGCCTTGAGCGCAGATTCAAGAGTTGGGAGCAGACTTCCCCGGAGTCGGCCCTGCGAATGAAGGAGAAACCGCAGCTTGCACCTTACGCGGAGCAGGCCGCAGAGCTGGCGGAGTTTGGCGCACTGGGTACTGAAGCGCTGCACTATCTGGATGCTCCGAACGAGACGCCGAACGGCTGGCGGACTGCGGCGCTGCAGAAGATAGCCGCGGCGAAGAAAGAGAAGAGCCTGGTGCGGTTTGCGATTCTCGATCCACTGGAAGAGCTGGTGAGCGCAGTTCCCGCGGCGTCGGCGCAATGAGGTTTCTCTCATTCGGGATTTACATTCTGGGAACGCATTGCTGCTGAAATTGGCAAGTGCAAAAGAACCAGATATCAAATTGGCTTGCGGGCCGGGATTGCTCCGCATCGCGGCGGATGCGCGAAGGCTATTGGATGCAGGAAATTGGAAGGCAGCGGAGGAACGGTGTTTGCCGGTGCTGCGTGAAGATGCGCGCTGTGACAATGCGCTGAATCTGCTGGGATGCGTCTTGTTCGCGACCAGGCGCACGGAAGCGGAAGCGAACCTGGTTCGTTACGCCCGAAGGCCCTCTGTTGTCTATGAAACCAGACTGTGGCGGGGTGGACTACTTTTACTGCGCCCCGTTACGACGCTCCGGCAGTGTAACGGGGTCTACTTTTGCTTCGGTGTGTACAGGGGCAGATGGTGCCCCTGCACGCGCCTGGTATCAGCATCTGAGTCGGGTCATTCGCTCAAATGCATAGAAACTCCTGGATGGGGTCTTCGCGGAGTCGTCAGGAAAGCCCGAAAATGGGGCTGGGGCGCGTACTGTCGTTACCGTAGCGTTACCAGATTAGGAATTGAGAGAAGGTCGATTCGATTTAACTACTTGATTCTATTTGGCGTCCCCGACGGGATTTGAACCCGTGTTATCGCCGTGAAAGTGGTCGCCTGTCTGGTAACTTATTGAAACTAGACGGCACGGATGGCACAGTAAGACACTTTCAGGCACAGTTGGAGCGGGTAATCGGACCATTATCGGACCATGATCGAAAGTGCTCTGGAGCCATTGAACATGGAACCAGTGCTTCAATCCATTCTCGAATCGCTTCCACCAAAATCCCCACGCTCAAAACTTGAGCCGCACCGCGAACTGATCCGGGAACTGCGCCGCAAGGGGCGGACCTACCGCGAAGTCGCCCAGCTATTCCGTGAGCGCCTGGGGTTGTATGTCGCGCCCAGCACGCTCCATTCGTTCGTGAAGGTGCGCGCGAAGCATCGTAAGCGCACGCAGTTCGAGTTGCCACCGCTCGAATCAGTGAATGCGCAATCGGCAGGATTCGCCTCCATCGCTGCTCTCAAGACAAAACCGCTTCTTCAGAAGCCGAAATCGGCGCGCTTCGTCTTCCGGGAAAATGAGCCACTAACCTTGACCGCCACTGGGGGTGAACAATGACGGAGTTTTCAAAGCGCGTCGTCTTTACCATGGGCGGCAAAGGTGGCGTCGGCAAAACCGGCGTTGTGGTCGCCCTCGCCGAATGGTTTCAGGCCAACGAGATTCCCGTCACCCTTCTCGATCTCGATACCGAGAACAAGGCGCGTGGATCTCTGAAGCACTTTTTCAACGGGACCGTCACCAAGGTCGATGTTCATACCCCAGCGGGTTTGGATGCCTTTGTCGATCGCCTCGACGGCGGCACTCCGATCATCCTCGCCGATATGGGAGCTGGTGCCGGCCAAGTTGCCGCAGGCTGGTTCGACTCGATGTATGAGGATGTCGCGGCGACCGGCGTCCGATTTACGGCGGTAGGCATCGTAACGCCGGACCCTGCCAGCGTCGAGAGTGTGCTGGCGTGGGCGAATCGACTGCAGGATCGGGTGGAGTATGTCGTCGTCGAGAACGCGACGAGTGCGCTGGCGGATTTCACATACTGGCGTTCAACGAAACAGGCCAATCAGTTCCGTCAAGCCTTCGCGCCAGCCATTCTGCAGATGGAGTTTCGTCTGGCCGAACTCGAAAATCCTCTCCGGCAGCACGGCATTCAACTCGGTCAGGTCGCAGACCGCAAGACGATGGTCGATGAACTCAAAAGAGCATCGCTCGTGATGCGCGCGCAGAGCTACCGACGGCGGCTTTTTTCCGAATTCGACCGTGCAAAGGAGGCGTTCCTGCCATGAGCACCGCGTCACCCCCACAGAACCTCGAAATCGATTTGGTGGGAGAGCCGACGATGTTCGACTCTCTCGCTCGGCTTGTGCCTGACGAACTCCAGACCGCCTACTATCGCGTCCTCGCCCATACCCGGACTCTCAGTCCGGATGATGAAATGCTGCGCATCCTCGAAGCGATGGGTATTCTGGCGCTGCTCACGCGCCATACCCCGAAGGATATTGCGGACGAACGGGAACGGTTGCAGGGGTTGCTTGAGGCCCATCAGCAACACTCACAGCAGGCCCAGCAGAACATGCTGGGCTATGTTCACGAACTGGAATCACGGCTCGCCGATCTGCCCAGCGAGATTGAAGCTGGCCTCGATCCAAAGCAGATTTCCAAGATGCTCGGTGAAAGCCTGCGCCAGCATTTTCTCCGCTTCGGCGTGCAGGACACTGTTAGCGCGCTGCAAACCACGAGTGCGGCCATGACCGGCGCACAGAAGGAACTCTCCGCCGCTCTGCGCGCATTGTCAGATTCGCATGGCGGTGTGGTTGCGCAAGTCGAGCGTGCCAACAATCGCATTGAGTATTCACTGGAGGGTCGGGCAAGAACAATGGATGCGCTCCTGCACGAGTGGAAGAGCGATCTGTTGCGCATTTGGATTCCCATGGTTGCCGGAGCTTGTATGCTGATCGGGCTGTTCGGTGGCATGGAGATTCAGGGCTGCCGCGACGCGCCTGCGGTTACACCATCGACTACAACGGCGGTGCCAGCAGCTTCGCCTGTGACTTCTCAAGCTCCGGCTAAAGATTCCCAGACACGCCAGGGGGCAAAGGTAAGGCAGCAAAAATGAATAGGTTAACCTCCATCGCATTCACTGTTCATGAGATGTCAGCTCATGAGTGGACATCTCATGAGTTGACAACTTAGAGGTGTCCAAGCTTACAAAAATTGATGTAAATATCAATATATGCTTGTAAAATACGATTTATTGATGTATATATCAATTCATGAAGACACTTCAAGAACTCGGAGAAGCGGTGGCATCCGTGAGGCGGGAACTTCGGTTGAAACAGAAGGCCGTGGCCGAGCAGGCCGGTATCACGCCGGAATCGCTTCTGCGCTTTGAGCGCGGGCAAGTCTCAGAATTCGGCTCCCGGAAGCTCCTTGCTGTGCTCGCCGTGCTCGGCATGGAAGTCACATTTGTGAAAACCGGCATGTCTGGCTCGCTCGATGAACTCCGGCGGGAGCGCGGTGGCGCATGAAGCTCTCGGTCTACGTGCTCGGTCGTGAAGTTGCCGTTCTGGAATCGGCCGGCGACTTCAAATGCGTCCTCACCTATTTGCCGAACACAGCCGTCGAGGACTTCGTCTCACTGACGATGCCTGTCCGCACGGAGTCATGGGTCTGGGATGATCAGCTTCCTCCCATATTCCAGATGAACCTGCCGGAGGGCTATCTGCTGCAAGTGCTGCAGGAGCAGTTTGGCCCTCACATCGGCGCCAGCCCACTGGCGCTCTTATCGGTCGTGGGCAGAAACATGGTGGGTCGCATCCAGGTAGCCGCCCACGGTGCGCAATTGGAGGAGCCAGCAAAGCCCGTTGAAGTTGCAGACCTGCTGCAGGGTGATAACTCGGAAGAGGCATTTGCAGAATTGGTCAGACAGCACGCAACCAGCGGTGTCTCCGGCGTGCTTCCGAAGTTTCTGGATGCGCAGGAAGAGACCCAAAAAGAAGCCCCGGCCACTGGGAGGCGGCTTGGCCCGCATCAGAAAGCAACTCTGCTGACTCGCCGGCACATCATTAAAGGTTCTTCCGGCAGGCTACCGTTCGCCGCACTGAATGAGCATCTCTGCATGGAGGTGTTGGCCAAAGTGCTCCCCAGTGCAAAAACAGAGTTGTCGCGGGACGGCAATGCTCTCGTCGTCCATCGCTTTGATGTGAACGACGAAGGGCAGCCGCTGTGGGGGATGGAAGACTTCTGCGCTCTGCTGGGCCTGCGTCCTGCGCAGAAGTATGAGACCACATGGGAGCGAATAGCGCGTGCCGTTCGCGATCACGTCCCCGGCAATCGTCAGTACGAAACCTTCCAGCACCTGGCGGCAATCCTGTTGCTAACGTATGCACTGCGCAATGCGGACTGTCACGCGAAGAATATCGCTCTGCTGTACACAGCCCGAACGGATGTACACCTCTCGCCTGCCTACGACTTTCTCACTACGAGCGTGTACGCGGGCTACCAAAACAATCCTCCGGGGATTTCCTTCGGCGGCAAAAAGACGTGGACGCCGGGAAAGAACCTGTCGAAGTTCATCGCCGCAACCTTCGGCATACCCCTTCGCGAACAATCCGAAATGGTCGAGCGCATCAGCGATTCAGTCGCGGATATTGTTCCTCTGGTCCGAAGCAAAATGTCAGATCTTCCGGAGTTCAAGGAAACGGGCAAACGGATGCTGCTTGCTTGGCAAGAGGGTGTAAACGGCCTGCGTGATCGCCGCGTTTATTCCGTTGGAGACTGGCCGGCCGGCAAAGTCTTCGAGGGAATCTCCGATGTGCCGCGGCTTGAATCACGGCGATCAGCGGCCGGACGTTCTCCCTTGCTTGGTAGTCGATCAAGTTCGCGACGGAAAAAGCCCTGATCTGCCATGCTCTCAGGCGCCTGTTCAACGGAGATTGCCAGCCTGCCCGAGGTTCGCTGTCGGAACAATGGGAGTTAGATTCTTTTGACGTAAGATGCTCCTCTCGCGAACCGAAACAACTTGCTGTTGAATGGGCGGAACGGTTATATCTCGTTTCGGGACCTGAGGTGCCCGGCTGATCATAGCAACGCAATTAAGATGGAGGCGAACAGTCATTGTTGTCCGACTTACTAGTGCTTAATAACGAGTTGACCGCTATGTATGCGCTCTCCGGATTCGCATGGCGGTGTGGTTGCGCAAGTGGAGCGCGCCAATAATCGGATTGAGTATTCACTGGAGAGCCGGGCAAAAAGAATGGATGCGCTCCCGCATGAGTGGAAGAGCGATCTGATGCGAATATGGATTCCCATGGTGGCCGGTGTCAAGGGCGGAGTGAAAGGGAGCCACTGGGGCGGAGTAAAAAGTAAAAAGCCGTAGTGAGTTGGCGTCGCTCGGCCCGCGGGCTGCACCCCAGCATAGCTCGTTTCCGTTCCGATTAAATAACGCCTTAACACGCGAAGTTACTTATTCTACTAGGTCATAGATTGCCATCACAGAATTGTCTTGACAAAATCTCTCCGATCTCTGTATCCGTATTGCTGGTCCACAAACATACAAGACCCACGTCCTGTAAGAATTGACGGCCGTTCGACCCCCTATTCCCGATCTGCCAATGCACTCGAACTTTCGTTCTGGGCGGCGCGATGCCGATTCCAGAGTACGGAAACCGCAGATGCCTCGGTTAGATCGGGCAAGGAGGATGCAATGACGCATTCAAACAAGTTGCGGCATTACAGCGTGTATTTCTGTCTAATGATTGCGCTTGGGCTGGTCGGGAGAGATCTCGCGGCGCAGACGTACAGCGAGTCACAGCAGGTCCAAGACTCAAGTGGCAGCGTCATCGGCACGCTTCAGTACACCGTTAACGAAACCTCGGGTACCTGTCCCACGTCTAGCGGCTACCCGCCAGCTTACGGGAGTTGGGTGACAATGAACTACGAGACCTTCCAGTTTACTGAGACGACGGGGCATGCTGCGGGAGCAAGTTTCCCCCTTGGAGGTTCTGGAGAATACGTTCAATCGCCAGGCGGATCTTATTGTCCCACCCCCGGCACATTTCCGAGCAGTTCGATTACCCTTACCGGTGGGTACGGCTTCAGTATTCAATTCGACATCTGCGGAAACACGACATGCTCGGCTACCCTGACGGATGTGCCAGCGGGGTACGTAAGTCCGAAGTATATAGTTGCGACGCTGGCGTATGCGCCCCCGGGGCTTTCGAGTACAGCAACTTATGGAAGCTCTTTGGAGACAGGCAACACAACATCTACTAGTTCATCCTGGAAATCCACCGTAACAACAACCGAGACCTTTACCTCAGCCATCAATATTGCGACTCCGTTCCATGGCGGCAAACTCGGTCTCGGCGGCAAGCAGACGAATACTGCAACTCAACAATCGAGCGAAAGCCAAGGCAACTCCTCGACGTTCACGACGGACCTGAAGACAACCAGCAGCTTCCAGACGCCAGGTATGCCACCTACGTGGACCGGTTGGTGGGCGTCGGGTTTTAACCCGCACGACTATGACTGGCCATGGCTCTGGTTGAATGCCGTTTTGCCTTTTGAGGCTCCAACCATCTCGAGCAACGTTTGGTACGGATATGCATGGGACGCCTGCGATCCGGTAGTAGGCATGGATATATACGAGGTAATGAACGGGTACCTGGAGAACGGGGGAGGAGGCGTACCCTCAGCGGGCATCCGAGGGCTTAACAGCGCAGACCTGCAAGAGCTCGGTCGAGGGTGGGCAACGAACCCCCAGACATACATCAGTTCGGGGCAAATACCGTCAGACTGCGATGGTCAGACATTCGCATCTGGCGATTCTCCCGCGCTAAGCACAACAGACTACGCCAATATCCTTACTGCGGATCCTGTGCGTAACCAGAGTTATGCATTGAATCTGCAGAGCCCCAGCTACATAACTACTGGTGATGGTCGGTATACGCGGGCCAGTGCCTTTATCGATGTGGCAACCGGTCAGGTTACTCAAAATCAGCAGAACACGAATTTCCCATTTGTCCAAGCGGGTTGCGTAGGGTGCAGCCCGCCGAGCGAAGCATTTGGAGCCACATACACCGCCACTTCCGATATCGGAACGTCGCAAGATTACCAAGTGACTCAGACGTACGGTGTCGACAATTCGTTTAGTGGATCACTCTGGCTCGCCAATTTCGACTCTGAAGTCAGCACCTCGAATTCGGTCACGTCCGACTATTCCAGCAAGACCGATTTTACCAACTCCACATCGAATTACGGAACTTTCACGATCGTAGGTCCGCCGTGTAATTCGGGAGGCAGCCCCTGCTCGCCATCGTACGCGGGACCGGCTAGCTTCAATGTATATCAGGACAATAAGTTCGGTACCTTTATGTTTTGGCCGCTGCAGTAACAGCAGCGTTGCTGGTGTGTGGACGGTTATGTTCGCACACCAGCAATCGCAGCGCTCGATACGCAGCTTTGGGGGATCTGTGACACGGATTGCAATTGTCTTTTCATTCTTGTGTGCATTTCAGGTTGTAGCGCTGACCGCAAATCCGGTGCCATTTATCAATAACCCGCTGGTGCCGGGGGCCGCGGTTCCTGGCGGCCCGGGATTCACGCTAACAGTTAATGGCAGCATGTTTGTTTCCGGGGCAACTGTGAACTGGAACGGCCAGCCCCTTACCACAACGTTCATATCCCAATCTCAATTAACTGCGGCAGTTCCGGCGGCCGATATCGCAGTCGCATCCACGGCGTCGATTACGGTAACGAATCCCGGAAGCAACGTCGTTTCGAACGATGTCTCTTTTCAGGTCACCGCTCCGGAATCCATGGTGTATTTCAAAGAGGCGCCGGGATATCCAGCCGGGGTCGGAACTCCGGGAGCGCCAGCAGGAGTCGGCATGACCGTCGTTGCGGGAGACTTCCTCGGTAACGGAAAGCCGGATCTCGCGTTCGTGGGTGGCGCCGGAACCGATGCGAGTGGCTATGGCGTATCCCTTGTCGTAGGTAACGGCGACGGTACGTTCACCAGTTCGCCATTACAAGGTCCACATCAGGTCGGGCTTTATGGAGTGCAACGAGGCGATTTTAATGGTGATGGCAAGCAGGATTTAGCCGTCACGAACTGGGATGACAACACGGTTACGATCATGCTCGGTAATGGCGACGGAACCTTTTCCCAAGCGGGCTCTCCAATCCCGGTGGGGCCGGCTCCGATTGCCCTCGGTGTTGGAGATTTCAATCACGATGGGAATCTGGATCTAGCAGTCCTGAATTCCGATGTGAAGAAGAGCGGATCGCCGAATGGGTCCGTTACGATTCTGCTCGGCAATGGGGATGGGACTTTCACACAAGCTCCTGGCAGCCCAATTGCGAAGCCCTCGTTGTATGACTCCCCCACCAATATTGCGATCGGCGATTTTGATGGAGATGGCACCCTGGACCTCGCGATTGCCGATGGCGGGCCGGGTTCTATTTGGATTTTATTAGGTAACGGCGACGGCACGTTCAGAAACACTGCAGTTGATCCGATATCGACTCAGATGTTTTACAACGGAGGAATCGCTGCTGGAGACTTCAACGGCGATGGCAAACTGGATCTTGTGGTCACCGGCGTCGGTTCTGCGTATGCGGGCGATCTACATGCGATGAATGTACTGCTCGGAAACGGTGACGGGAGCTTCACAGCGGTGAAGGACTGCTGCGGCTTTGGAGACGGCAATTCGACTCGAAACTTCTATATGACAGTCGCAGATTTCAATGGCGACGGAAGGCCCGATGTGGCCATTCTATCCGAGGAGCAGTCGATTTCCCAGCCGGCGGATTTCGTTCAAATACTGTTGAACCAGGGTGATGGGACGTTCACGCCCACCGACTATTCTGTGCTGCTGAACCCGTTTCCCACCGCTTTGACCAGTGGAGACTTTGATAGCAGCGGGAGACAGGGAATTGCGGCGCTGGTTGGCCCGGAGGCGTTATCCTCTCTGGTGCAAGTCCCCAATCCCAGTTGGTCGACCCCGCCTAATTTTACGGTCTCCGCACAAAACACTTCTCTGGCTGTTAAGGCGGGTGGAAGCATAACCGACAATATTGCAATTTCCTCGCAATATGGGTTTTACGGCGAAATTACGGGCGAGACCTGTACCGGCCTCCCGACCGGAGCTACATGCACGTTCAACCCTGCGGTTCCGCCGGCCGTGATCCCGCAAATGATGCTTCCGCTCGAGAACTTTCAATACACGATCACGATCACCACTACTGCGCCATCCTATGCGACTTCGTCTACGTCCTCATCTGGGCAGTCCGGTCCGTACGGGAAGTTGCCTTTGCCCGTGTTCGCCGCGATGATTGGCGTGCCGTTTTGCTTTTTGAAACGATCACCTTACAGCAAATTACTACCTCTACGAGCACTCGCCTTGGTTCTTCTGATATCTGCCGGAATATCGTCCTGCGGCAATGGCACCATGGCACCGAACTTTCCAACAGGAGGAACGCCGCCCGGCACCTACAGCGTGATGGTGAGTGCCACGTCGCCTTCCGGCGGCGGTCTGAGGCATTCCGCAAAAATCACATTGACCGTGCAGTAGGGGAACGGAAATTGTAGGACAGAAATTGCACATCGAACGCAGATCGAAAATAGTACTCCGACAATTATCGATCAGCATTCGAGATTGTTCGGCCTGTGTTCGCCGCGGGGGCTCTCAGTTTGTTTCCCTAAGCCGTGAGGCTTAGGGATGGTGTCTTCCTCCAGAACGAGCGCAGTGAGACGGCGATGCCGCGCGATGGGGCAAAATCGACGCTTGCGGGATTAGGCCGCGCTGGCATTGATGCATACGGGCCGGTCGCTGGGAGCGGCGGTCGCTTACGGTGCTTCTCAGACACAAGATATTGCATTCGGATTTCGAACAGCGTTACGGTCGGGCTGTGCTGACTATACGAGCCATGACCGGCGGCGCTGGCTATGCACAGCGGCATCTGCAACACAGCGACTACTACGATGAACACCGCCGCGTACAGGGCGAGTGGCAGGGCCGGGGCGCAGAACTGCTTGGGCTGCGTGGCAGCGTCACCTCCGAACAGTTTGAGGCGGTACGGGAGGGGCTGCATCCCGAAACCGGCGAGTTCCTGCGCCCACGCCATAGCGCGGACCGGACAAACGGGGATGGTAGCGAACAGAGCAAGGCGCGGTCTCTCTACGATCTGACGTTTTCGGCACCCAAGTCGGTTTCGATTCAGGCAATGGTCGGCGGTGACGGGCATTTAATCGCCGCTCACGACAAAGCCGTCTGCGAAGCCCTGGCGGAGGCCGAAAACTATGCTGGCTCTCGCGTGCGCCTCAACGGTGCAAATGAGAATCGCACAACGGCAAACTGGATTGTCGCGACGTATCGGCACGACACAAGCCGGGAACTTGATCCGCAGCTTCACACACATGCCGTGGCCGCAAATCTCACCTACGACGGGGGAGAGGGCCGGTGGAAGGCATTGCAGGCGTCTGGCCTGTACGAGCGCCGCGCATATCTCACGGAGGTCTATCGGAATGCCCTGGCGCAAGAGGTGCGCGGGCTCGGCTATGAAATCGAGCAGCGCCGCGATCCGCGCGGCAAGGATCTCGGTTTTGAAATCCGCGGCGTGTCGGACGAACTGCTGGAACGATATAGTCAGCGAAGCGCACAGCGTGACGCCGCGATCACCGAGTTCACGAATGAACATGGTCGGAAGCCAACCGATAACGAGGTGGCTGTCCTGGTCCGCGAATCGCGCGCTGATAAGCTCACAGAGATTGCTACCGAACAGGTACGCCACCGGCAACAGGCTCGCCTGTCCCCGGAAGAATCCCTGGGCCTGGATCGCCTGCGGGGTGCGTCCTTGGAGCAAAGCCGCAGCGGTCCGCATCAACCCTCACTGGCGGTGGATTCGCTGCAACACGCAAAGAGCCATCTTTTCGAGAGGCGCTCCGTCGTCTACGATCACGAATTGCTGACCGAAGCTCTGCGGCATGGCCGCGGCCAGGTTAATCTGGCCGAGCTACGCGGCGCATTGGAAATCGAAAAATCCCAGGGAACCGTTATTCATGCAGGGGATCGGTTGGCAACGCACGAGAGTCTGGATCGTGAGCAGCGCATGGTTGCCATGGTGAACCATGGCATCGACCGATACGCGCGGCTTGGCGGCACACATGAGTTTCATCCATCCGAACGCCTGCGTGATGAGCAACGGCGCGCGGTGCAGCAAGTTCTCGATTCTCGCGACTTTGCCATCAACTTACGCGGCGCTGCCGGGACAGGCAAAACGGCCACGTTGCAAGAAATTGATAGCGGCCTGCGTGAGTCTGGCCGCGAAGTCACAGCAATTGCGCCCACGCGCGGTGCGGTGGAGGAGCTGCAAAAGGTGGGCTTTCGGGAGGCCGTGACAGTCTCACGCCTTCTCCAAGACGAGACGGCGCAATCTGCGCTCCGAGGTAGGGTCCTCGTCGTCGATGAAGCCGGCATGATCTCGGGGCGGCAGATGGAAGGCATACTCCGACTTGCGGATCAGCATCTCTCCCGCATCGTGTTTTCGGGTGACACACGCCAGATTCAGAGTGTCGAGGCCTCCGACGCACTGCGCATTCTGGAGCGCGAATCGCAAATGAAGAGCGTTTCCCTGACCGGCGTACAGCGTCAGACGCACGCGCAGTATAAAGAAGCAATTCAAACCCTGCGCCAGGCTCCCGAACAGGGCTTTGAAAAGCTGGAGCGGCTCGGCGCTGTGCACGAGGTTCCCTTTGGCGAGCGTGCCCGTACGGTTGCTGGTCTCTACCGGGAGATGACCGTCGATCCGTCACGGCGCGTCTTGGTTGTTGCACCCACGCATGAAGAGATTGGCCATGTCACTCGCGCGATTCGCAATGACCTTTCTGAGCGCGGTCAACTCGGCCAAAGCGTCACGATGGATCGATACGTCCCATTGCAATGGACGGAGGCGCAGAAACGTGATCTGGCGAACTACCATGAGGGGCAGGTGCTGGTAGTGCATCGGGCAGCAAGGGGTATGGAGAAACATGAAGCGCTGACGGTGGGCCGTGTTGACTCTGGCACGGTGATCGCTCGCAATGTACGCGGCGAAGAGAGGAGCTTTACACCAGCACAGACGCGCTCCTTTTCCGTCCATGAGCGGCAATCCATCGACGTGGCTCCGGGTGACCGCCTCATGCTTACGGCCAATCGCCGAGATGACGGTTTCCGCGCTACGAATGGCGAGCTGGTGACGGTACGCGGCATCGAGAGGGGACGCATTCAACTTGAGGATGGTCGCGCACTGCCGGCGAACTATCACCAGTTCGATCACGGCTACGCCATTACCGCCCATCGTAGCCAGGGGAAAACGGTTGACGGGGTAATCCTGTCAGCCGACGCCATGAAGCAGGAATTGTTCTACGTCGGCGCTTCCCGTGGCCGCAGTGAAATCGCAATCGTCACCAGCGACCGTGAACAATTGTGCGAATCGCTGGGTATTTCCTCCGCGCGTCCGTCGGCGATGGAGTTGGCGCGGGAACAGGCTCATCTACAACAGCCCGAGCACAAGACTCAGCAAGCTCCCGCCCAACAAATCGAACCACCTGTCCCTCGCCACGAAATCAGCATCGGTCATGACTTGGGCCTCGGCTTGTAAGCAGATCGTCAAATAGTGGCGCTTCGCCTCCTCGTAGAATTATGTGAGGACATCCCCATGGCTGACATCCAACAGCTCTTGCAGGAAATCCACAACTGTCCGGTTGCGACTTCCATTCGCAATGGGCAACCCGGTCCCTGCCAGACGATTGTTCTGTCTCAGACGGGCACGACATTCCATTCGCCTGAGCCCTGGTCTGGACAGATCACCACTGCGCCGATATTGTTTCTCAGTTCGAACCCCTCGATCAGCGAAGAGGAAATGTATCCCAACGCGTCCTGGGCAGACGAGCAAATCACAGACTTCTTTCAGAATCGCTTTAGTTCTCCTTCCGGTTGGGTGGACAGCAACCTATGCGCGCTGAAAAGAGATGGCACTCGAACCCAGTGGGTGAGGTACTGGGCTGCGGCCCGCGCTCGGGCGAGCGAAATATTGGACAAGCCCAAACCGGGAATTGACTTTGTGCTTACATAAGTAGTGCATTGCAAGTCGCGCTATCAAGAAGGGGTTCGAGAGGCACTTGAGTTTTGCTGCGATCGCTTCCTGGACAGTGTCCTTCCCATCTCGGTCGCGCACGTTCTGATCGTCTACGGTAAACCCGCGAAAGGTGCGATTGATCGTCGATACGGTTCTCAACTGATCACTTGGCACTTGCCTGAAAAACTGGCTGAGTGCCGCGTCGGCAATAGGTCGAGAATGCTCGTCTTCTTGCCGGCTCCCAATGAACATGGCCCCGAGAAGAGTTTGATTGCCAACATCGGAAACAACGGTATTTCTCTTCTTCGTTCATATCTTGCTTCGCGCGCAGGCTCCACGGTTTCCTGAGTCTCCAGATCGAACTGGGTGACGAATCCCTTTATCCGTCTGCATGACACTGCATCAGCCTGCACACCGCTGAAGTGTGGAATGCTTTGCGCAGAGAGAAATACTGACATTCCCCGGATATTAGGATTGTTCGCCGAGGCGGAGAGGGCGGTGTCAAGGGTCTTGACCGCTTCGCGGCGGCGCAGCCGCCCTTGACGCCGCCCGCGCCTCGGCTACGCTGCTGCTATCCGGGGAATGTCAGTGGGATTTGTCCAGTGGAATAGAGGTCCGAAACTAATTTCGTTTTTGTGAGATCGAAAATCCACGAGGACAATGAGTGCCAAAGAAGGACAATGGTGCACCTCCATGCACTTACTGTGCCCAACCGTTCGCTTTTGCTTCGTACGCCACATCCATGAGGATGAAATTGCGACCCAATCGGTGGGTTGACAGTGCTCCTTGACCCCACACATTGTGGTGCTAAGGAGTGTGCGAACCATGTTCGATTCCCCTCATTCTCCCATTTCATTCGAACCGCTACTGGACAGTGATCGGGCAGCAGCAATCATTCAAGTTCACCCGAAAACACTTCAGCGTTACGCACGAAATGGAATTGTTCACGGAGTCAGGGTAGGCAAGCTGTGGCGCTTCCGGGCGTCCGACCTGTATCGATCCGGCACGAGGATCGAAACACTCGACGACGACGACCAGGCACAGTAGGCTGAAAGCAGCTATCCGTGCCGTCTCACCACCCTTGACTTGGAGAGGAAATGAGACGTTCACGATTTCAGCAAGGCAGCCTCCGACTTGTGGAGCGCGCCGGAAGCCGGAAGGCGTGGGAGTACCGATGGTACGAAGCCCAGCCAGACGGTACACGTCGCCGACGCAACCTGGTGCTGGGAACCCTTGAACAGTATCCGAACGAAACCGCCGCACAAAAAGCGGTGGTCGCGCTTCGGGTTGACATTAACGTTGAGAGTCCGCGCGCGAGCCTGGCCCCGATCAGTGTCCAAATGCTCGTCGATCACTACCGGCAAAAGGAACTCGGCGAGGACTCGAACAAAACCTACGCGACTTGCAGAACGTATGAAGGCTACTTTCGCAAATGGATCTTGCCCCGTTGGGGCGAATACCGCGTGAAGGATGTTCGGGCAGTCGTTGTTGAAGAGTGGTTGCGTTCGCTCAAGCTGTCGAACGGCAGCAAAGCGAAAATGCGAAACATCATGCACGCTGTCTTCAATCACGCGATCCGGTGGGAATGGCACGACAAGAATCCCATCACGCACGTGCGCCAGAGTGCGAAACGGGCCAGGATTCCTTTGGTCCTGACC
>JAJXZK010000047.1 GCA_021780095.1 Acidobacteriota bacterium
GGAAAGTCCTTCTCCACAACGAAGGCCGTAATCCCCTTGTACCCCGCCGCCGGATCGAGCGTCGCAAACACCAGGAAAAGGCCCGCCTCTTTCCCATTGGTGATCCACAGCTTCTGCCCGTTCAACACATACTCGTCGCCGCGCTTCTCCGCCCTCGCCTGCAGGGCAAATGCGTCCGAGCCCGACCCAGCCTCGCTCAGCGCATACGCAGCCACCGTATCGGCAGCCATCCGGCTCAGGTACTTCTGCTTTTGCGCCTCCGTCCCCCAACGCAGCAGCGCATTCACGCACAGGGTATTCTGCACGTCCACCAGCACGCCCACCGAGGGATCAACCGCCGATATCTCCTCCACCGCCAGAATCGCCTCAAAAAATGTCCCGCCTGATCCGCCCAGGTCCGCAGGAATCTCAATCCCCATCAGCCCCATGCCAAACAGCTGCGGCAGCAGCCCCGCGTCAAAATGCTGTTCCTCATCCATCTGCCGAACCAGCGGCCCGATCGTATCACGCGCAAAGTCCCGTACCGACGAGCGAAACAGCTGCTCGTCCTCGCTCAAACAGCTCAACGGAAGAACTGCATTTTCTGGGGTAATCGTCGATGTCATGGCAGGGCCCCCTCCGGCAGGGCAACGTGCGATTGTACACACTCCGCTCCCTGCCCTGCAGGCTCACTCGATTGTTTTGGTGGAAACTCCAGCTCGTTTGCCGGCGGAACTAACGCGCGGAGTGCGCTTGGCGCTGCCGACCACCGCGCCACACTACGGCGAGCTTCTCCCGAGCCAGAATTTTCTTCGCCTGCCCCCGCGCATGGTTCGCCCACGGACCCGCCGGATCAAGCTTCAGATAAATCTGCCAGTGCTTCAGCGCCTTGCGCGGCTCGTTCATACGTTCCCATGCCAGCGCAAGGTTATAGTGCGCATCTGCATACTTCGGCACCAGCCGGATCGCGCCTCGATATGCCTCGATCGCCTCCGGCATCCGCTGCAACTCGTCCAGCACATTCCCCAAATCGAAGTATGCCAGCGCATAATTCGGATCAGCGCTCACCGCCTGCCGATACATCCGTTCCGCCAGAATGAATTCGCCCTGGTTGTAAAAAATCGTTCCCAGATTGATCGCCGATGGGGCATGGCGAGAGTTGCGCCGCAAAATCGCGTCATAGAGATTCACCGCTTCATGAACCTTGCCGCCTTCTTCGCACCGCACAGCCTCCAGAAAAGCCTCCGAGATCCATGCATCCCGCTGCGCCGCTGAAAACCGCAAACACTCCACCTTCGCTGGCGTCGATTGGCCCTCAAAATCAAATACCAGCTGCTTCGTGATCGGCTCCATCACCGCGCCGGAGTGCCGGAACACCAGCCGCGACCCGCGCCGCGTCGCACCCGCCTCCAGCAGTGGATTCTCCATCCCCGAAGCCGCGCGCATTGCCGTCACACCCGCGCGAATGCTCGCCGCCGTCAAGCGGGTGGCGCAAAGATCGCGCAACTTGCGCAACTGCACAAGATCATCAAATCCATAACTGTCTGTGGAGGCAACTAACCCTGCGCGCTCCCACGCCTGGAGTTGGCGCGCGTGGATGCGAAAAATTCGCAATACATCTTGACGGTTATATCGGGTCACTGTGCGTGCGCTCGTAAGGGGACCGTCGCTTGCCTACGTGCCGATTATCAAGTCAACCTTTTGATGGAACAACCCCGTCTGGACACTTTTCAGTGGATAAACAGGTACAAATCTGGTTCCAATTCAATTTTTTGCGGGAAATGAAACCGAATGCAGCGTTCTGGAGCCGACGACCGGACTTGAACCGGTGACCTGCCGATTACGAATCGGCTGCTCTACCAACTGAGCTACGTCGGCCTTGCTCTCTTTGGATTCTATCTGTGCCGCACCGATGCGTAAAGCCTCCGAAACCTCATCCTCGCCCAGTGAAACTATCGCGCGAAGAATCCTTCCCTACAATTTCGCGAACAGGCAATTCCATGTTGCATACGACAAGGACCGCTACAAAAGCTGCTCTGCAAAATCAGAGCATCCGCATCCTGAGCAAACGGCAGCAAGCATTGCCCCGGCTCCGAAAATTGCCGACAACATCTCCACAATAAGCCCGCGATTTCCACTCCAGGAAAACGAAAAGGCCACCCGGCAACAGGGTAGCCTTTTCTTTAGGGAGAATAGTTCCAACGGAGGCAAAACCATCAGAACTTTCTGGCGAAATACTATGGGCGGTCGCAAAGGGTGTCAAGGCAAAATCAGGAAAGAATAAAATACATTGAAAATCAATAACTTACAAAATCAAGATTTTCAATCCTCACCAATAATCTGTTTGCCTTCTATTCGCCAATGGAGGCGCATTTAACCTAACAAACGCCTATTTTTCAATTAATTAGCAGGATTCTTGCACTAAAAATTAGGCACAAAGTCGACGCAGCCAACCAGACTCAGTCCTTCAGATTCAGCCGGATAAACTCTTCTTCGTAAACACTTGAGACCGGCTTCCCGCGCATCGTGCGCCATAGCGCGCGGCCACTGCCCAGCAGTATCGCAACCACGATCGCACACAGCAGAATAATCCCCGTCAGAGAAGCGATGCCCACTAGCATCTTGCTTGCGTTCTTCACTTCGCCCATGAAGTCAATGTTGCGGTTCAGGGTGACCTCTGCCTGATACTTCACGCGATCCACCAGCGCATGCGCCTCAGCCGCCGTAAAATCTCCGCTCGTCACCGCGAGCATAGGCCCGCTGCGATGCACTTTAAGTGAGGCCGCATTGCTCTTCTGCAAACTCGCTGGTAGCGGCCCCTTCAGCAATGCTGCCAGTTCCTTCTCTGCATGCATCGCCATCTGCGGCGTCGGATACCCAATCACTGTCAGCGTCCCGCGACCTTCCTGCGTCGCATACTGCGCCGTCACGACCTCGGCATCCTGGCTGAAGTCAATCACGCTCACCGGCAGCACTCCGCCGCCCTTCACGTATGCCGCAGGGCCAATCGCATACCGCGCCGTCGAGCGATCCAGCCCCTCCTTCGGTAGATACAACGGCAGCGTCGGAGCAATCGCGTCAGATCCCACCGCCACCGGCAGCTTCTTGGCCAGCGCCTTCATCGCAAAGCCTTCATCCGTTGCCGGACGATCAAACGTCGCCTCTACCACCGTGGTGCCCGACCAGAGAATCACCCGCCGCGCATCGCGCGCGGCACCGTTCCCGATCGCTTCGTGCTCCATCCCCGGCTGTCGATAGTACGTATAGGCGCCGTACGCACCCGTCGCGTCGCCAAACCGCAGCGCGCGAACATTCACCCTATCGCCGCCGCGCATATAGGCCGCTTGGGCAAAATCCTTCAGCCCAAATTCCTTCAGAACATCGGCATTCGCCGCATCCGCATCCGTGGCCGACGTACCCGTCTTCGCCGCGCCCTGCTCCTTCCATCCTGCATATGTGACAGGCAGCAGAGCCCGCTTCGCGGGCGCCTTTACTACCGCAACCTTTTTTGCAGGGGCCTTCTTCGTGCTGGGAACCGTCGCACTATGCGTTTGGGCGAAAACAAAGGTAGGGCTGACCGCCAAGAAGCATGCCACCATGCTGGCGTTCAGGCAAATCGAACGAAAGGAAAAAGACATTCCACCTTGAGACTACCGTATTTCTAAGCCCGCCGTCTCTGCGTGCTTTTACCGCATTCCCTGCGCGGCCGCCTGCGCCAGGCGAACCCCATTTAGGCTATCCACATAGCGCGCCACGCCCCGATACAGGGCCTCCGCAATCCGCTCCCGGTATTGCGGCGAATGCAGGTCCCGGTCGCTCTCCGGATTCGAAAGAAACGAAATCTCCGCCAGGATCGACGGCATGTTCGCTCCGATCAGCACCACGAACGGAGCCTTCTTCACACCCCGGTTCTTCAGCCCCGGATTCCCTGCCTCCAGCCCGTCATACAAGCTCTCGTCCACGTCCTCCGCAAACGCGCGCGACTCGCTGATCTTGTCCTGCAGTG
>JAJXZK010000410.1 GCA_021780095.1 Acidobacteriota bacterium
ATGGTTTCCGGTGTAGAGTCGATTCACTTCCATGTGCCATGCGATCCAATAGATCGCGAGCGGTGCGACGGCGGCGAGAGTGCGCGGCGCGTAGCAACGGCGCCAGTCAACTTTGCCGGATTCGGTGATCGCGGCGAGCACAAAAAACAACAGCAGCACCAGCGTCGTTTCGCGGTTCAGTGTGGCGACCACAAATAAAGTAGCGAACCACAACGGGTGCTTGCGGAAGTAGATGAGATACAGACCCACGGCAAAGAATCCAAGGCTGGGTAGGTCATAGTAGAAACTGCGAGGTTGCAGGGACACCAGCACATACGAGATAGCGCAGAAAACAAGCACCAGCGGATAGACATAGGCGTTCAGCAGGCACCGCTCCGACGCGGCATTGTAGATGCGGGTCGCGACCCATCCGGCGAGAACAATGCCCGCGGTATCGGTGATGGCGAGGATGAATGTTTCCGGAGTGATGTGAGACCGATAGATGGGCGTGAATCTGGAGACCAGATCGGCTAGGTGGATGAGCGATGGATTGTGATGCGCCCATCGCAACAGCCACATCATCAGTACGCGAGTCTGGCAGGGCGTGACCTCCAGGCCGTTCTCGTATCGATCCAGATGGAGATACGGTGGCACGCGGCTGTGATACGCCCAGACGAGTTGAATGGTGGCGAGGGTGTAGACGATCCAGGCCACAGCACGATATTTGCGTTGCGATGGGATTGGGCCAGCGTGCTCGGGGAATTTCATTTGTGTGCCTGGGCGAGAGGCTGAGTTCGCTCGAACAGGATAGTGGTCTGGTCCTGATAGTCCACTTTCCAGCCTGGGGTCTGGTGTAGCAGGTACGTGAGCGGGCGATGGTTCTCAAACAAGACATATTCGATGGAGTATTTGTCGAGGATCTGCAGACTGTCCTCAATTCGAACCACGTGCAGATAATCCGCCAACACTCCGTTGCGCTCAAAGACATCGACGCGGGAATCGATGAAGACCGGGACCTGGCGCACATTCCAGATGAGGTACCCGCCCCATAGATAGTCGTTGAAGACGTTGCCGCGCGGATGAAAGTTCTGCAGATACCTCTGCGCTGCGGCATCGGGATAGATGTTGGAGTCGCGATCGTTCAATTGCCGATTGGGGGGAAAAAGTACAAGCACGGTGGCTAGCGCGCCAAGCATAATGGCGGCGTTCAGCCACGGCTTGTCGCGATCCGCATGGTAAGGCATCGCCGCGGACAGATCCTTCGCCAAAAGGGGCACGATCAAAATTGCGGCGAGGAATAGAAAGCGCGAGTAGGTGAGTGCGGCGTAGGTTCCGATCAGCAGAAACAGAACTTCGTGCAGCCGCCACTTGCGCCGTCGAACCAGTTGCAGCAGGATTGCCACCGCCATGAAGGCGAGGACAATTTCTCCTCGTGGGGAATGGAAGTCGAGACTGCGCCATTCGTCGACGCTAGCGATATTCAATTTCTGGTGGAACGCCAGGTCGAAGGGATAGAGCACCAGCCGCCAACCATAGGGATTGACGAGGAGCGCCAGAGTCGAGAGCAGCGAGACGCACGCGAGCTTACGCGCTTGCGGACGGGTCCAGCGAGTCGCTTCGATCGAGCCGCACGTGCCTTGAAGGCAGCCGGAGATGGAAACGACGGCGAGAACCACCAGACCGATGATCCAGGAGCCGTGGGCATTGATCCACAGTGAAAAGACAAAAGGAAGCGCCCACAGGAAATCGCGGCCACGGCGAAATTCGGCGAGAAGGCCCAGTTCTACAACAAGAAATATCCAGCCGAAAAGAAGCGTTCGCGGGCCGAACGAGACGCTGGCCAAAAACAGCGCGGCGAAGCAGACGACGAAGGCTGCCTTGATGCTGCCGGACTCCAGATAGGCGAGACCCAGAATGCCGAGCAGAATCGTCTCAATCGCGATGATCGTGACGAGGAAAATGCCGCGTGGGCCGAATGCTTGCCAGGCGAGGTAAAAGGGAATCTCCGACAGCCACTCGTGGTCCATCCACGGCTTGCCGGCCGTGGTGAAGGAATAGAGATCCAGATGCAGAAAAGCGTGGGTCTGGAGTTGGATCTGCGCGTTGCGCAGGTGCCAGCCGATGTCCGGGTCGGCGACCTTTTTGGGGACGGCCAGGAACACGACCAGGGCGAAGAGAAAAGTCAGCAGAACAGGGAAACCGAATAGCCTTCGTATCACCGGCGGGCGCTGCCGAAGCCTCGTCTGGTCTTCGGGAGCAATTACGCACGTAACCATGGAAGTCGAGAATTCCTGTCTGTTGGAGCAACCCGCGTAGCAAGATATTACCCAAAGAACAAACCGATTCCAGCCTATGTTGACGCGGCTTTGCATTACTTAGGTACCAGTCGCGAGTGAGGGGAAGCGCAGGCGAAATCGCGGAGGGGCGGTCGATGCTGCGCCTGCAGCGATTCCGCGGCGGCTGGAATGCAGCGTTCGAAGTGGATGCGGAAGGATATTGAACATGCGACGGCGCGGACAATGGCGGGCATTGCGAAACGATGGGGGACAGAGCCTTGTCGAAACCGCGATTTTTCTGCCGATCCTGATTTTGCTGGTGGCCTACGCGGTGGACTTCGGATATTTTTTTATCGTTGCGGCGAATCTTACTTCCGCTTCGCGGAATGCGACGGAATATTCGGTTCAGGGATTCTCCTCTCCAGCACAAAGCACGCTGCCGAGTGCGGGTCCGATTACGACCAACACATCGGTTGCGGCATTGGCGGTCGGGGATCTTTCCAGCTTGGCAGCCAGCGCGACGACGACGAGTGTACAGGTGTGCTCGAAAGTTCTGGGCACGACCAACAACGTGACGAACTGCGCCAGCTATGGTCCTGCGGGCACGGTATTTACGCCGGCGGCGGATCCGGAAGCGCCAACTTTTTACCTGAACCGCGTCGATGTCACCTACACGGTGCAACCGCCGATTCCGCTCAGCTTTTTTTCTTATCCGTTATTGCCATCGACGAAGTTTCATCGTCAGGTTTCAATGCGGGCGATGGATTAAATGAAGCCGCCTGATCCATCTGTAATATGGTCCGAAACGACGAGTGTGGACCGCCAGCAGAGACATGGCTGCCAAGCAGCCAGAAATTTGCTTCGCGCTGTTTTGCATCGGTCGCGTCGGCGATTCGGAATCGGTCGTGTCCGCTCCGAAGAAGGTTCGCTGATGGTGGAGACGGCGCTGTCTCTACTGATAGTGATTCCGATGGTGTTCTGGATGTTTGAGATGTGCATGCTGACCTACACCTACAGCGTTCTGGGCGATGCGGCGCGCCAGGGCGTGCGCTACGCGATTGTGCATGGCACAGACAGCGGCAACTGCAGTGGGCCGAGCAGCGGATGCGCCGATAGTTCGGCCGCAAATGTGAAATCCGTGGTCACGGCGGCAGCCGCATCTTCCTTTCACGACCTGTCGCAGATGACGGTGCAGGTGACCTACCCCGATCTGGCTTCGAACCCGCCGTCGCGTGTGGATGTGACCATCAACTACACCTATGTGCCCTATATCAAGCTGCCAGGGATTGCTAATTCGGTACAGTTGAGCGCGCAGGGACGAATCATTTACTAGCGGGCGAAGAGCCTGGAGGAAGACATTCATGCGCGGTGCAAACAGAAGCTCGATCGCCTCAAACCGAAAGTCCGCAGCCCCACCCGGATTGAGAGACACCGCGGCGTCCGGCCAGATTATGGTGTCACTGCTGCTGATGCTGGCGATCTTTCTGCTCGCCATGGTGGGTTTCGCAGTGGATTTGACGAATTTATGGTTCCATCGCCAGGCAGCGCAAACCGCGGCGGACGCGGCCTGTAACGCGGGGGCCGCGGATATGTTGATGGTGGCGGTGGGCACGCCGATGCCCAAGATGGGTTTTACTCCAGGGACCTCGGGGGACTGCACCTCGGGTGCGGGAACGATTTGCTTCTATGCGAACGTGAACGGCTATAACGGTGCAGGATTTTCCGAAGATAGTCCATCGAATTCTGTGGCGTGGAGCTTTCCCAACTCCGTTCCCAGCGTCACCGCTCCACCCAGTTCCCTAACCTCCTATCCCTTTTTGAAGGTTGTGGTCACCGAAAATGTGAAGACTCACTTCCTATACACGATTCACGGTACAAGTTATCAGCAGGTGGTCGCCTCCTGTAGCTGTGGGGTGACCGGTACGGCGCCGCAGGCGGCCCCGATTCTGGTGCTGAACCCGACAATTCCCGAAGCTCTCCATTTGACTGGAGGATCGCACATCGTCATTGTCGGAGGTCCAACGAACAGCATTCAGGTGAATTCTTCAGCCAACGGCCAGCCCAATGCCAATTCCACCAGCAACGCTGTAGAGTGTGATGGTGGAAGCGGCAATCCCGTTGACACAAGCATGGCCGGCCCTGAGGGGACGGGCGGAAACCTTTCGATTCATGGCGGCCCGCTAACGAACCAATTCTGCGGCGCCAACTACATCTTGAAGGACCCTACCGGAACCCACTGGAAGAGCCCAGTGGCGACTTTTGCCGATCCCTACAGCAGCGTTCCTGCGCCGACGCAGCCGCCGGCTCCGGTGGCGGCAAGCAACCCGGTTTCGGGTGCTCCGGTCCGGCCGACAACGCAGGGCACCTGGGTTGCCACTGGGACTGATAGTTGCCCCAATACAAATCCGAAGCAGCACTACCTGACCTATAGCGCTCAGTATGGAAATGTCTACGGAAATTGCCTGGAATTCAATCCGGGCTATTATCCAACCGGGATCGACTTAAATTCACTCGCAGACTACTCCAGCGACGTGGCCATTTTTATGCCCGGTATCTATTATCTCAACGGGAATCTGCACGTGGGTTCCAGCACCACCGTTCGAAATGCGTGGGTCGGCCTGCAGCCCTCCACGCAGGGCGTGATGTTCTACTTCATCAGTGGCGGCCCTGTCTTCGACGGTGGTTCAGGGCAGCCAAGCAGTTATATCAACACCGTGCCTTCCTATTATTTAAACTGCAACGGCACGACCGCCTCCAGCCTGACGCCTGCGTCGCTTACAGGCAATATCCTTGCGGGCGAATGCACCGCGCAAGGAACCTACGCCGGCGCACCGAGCACGGATGTTTTGTCGGCTGCCGGAAACAGAGGGCTGCTGTTCGATTTGGCGCCCAGCGATGTGTTCCAAGGCTGCGTGATGTGCAATGGTGCCTCGCTGAACTTCACGGGAGTAGCCTACTTCCACAATGCCACCTATCAAGATCAGGTGACTTGGGATGGCGCCGGGACATCGACATCCTACTTGTTGGGGAACATAGTGACCGACCAACTCACCTTAGATGGCAGCGGGACAATCAAGATGGGATTGATTGGGAACGCATCCGTAAGCAACTCTCCAGCGGTAGCCATGTTTCAGTAATGGCCGTGCGCAGAACTGCAGAGTCTCCTGCGAAATCCGCACACTTCCCATTTTAGGAATGCCATTAGTGCCTTTCCAGTTTCGTTACATCAGTACCGTTTAGTAACCATAATTCCCATTCTTTCTCCGCCACAAGTGCGTAGGATTCATTGCAACGACACAAAGCCATGCAGCTTCCAGACAAGTCTCCAGGGTTTTCCGGGGCAAGTGACAAGTGTCGGAATGAGCCAACTTACAGAACGCTTAAGGAGAAACAACGATGGCAAACTTGAAAGCACTTCTAATCCGCCTGGTACAAGAAGAATCCGGTCAGGACCTGATCGAATACGCGTTGGTTGCAGCACTGATCGCGCTGGGGGCATTGGTCGGGATGAAGACGCTGGCCAATGACATTGGCAACGCCTTCAACAGCGTGGGCGTCACCCTGACGAGCGCAGCGGCGTAGTTCTCATCCCGCAGGCGGGACAGCATGGCCTCGAGAATCGTTCGCCCTTCCTGAAAGGGAAGTGCGACATGACGATCCAGGCCTCGTGGCTCGGCGAGCACGAACCGTCGCGCCTTGCCCTGACAGCGCAGAGACGTTGCGGGTTTCGAACGCGATTGCCAACCATAGTGACACTGCATCAGTTGCCGATTCAACTTTCAGTGGGCCGCAATGAAGCTATCCCTTGAGTGCACCTATTTGCTGCTCGCGTCGCTGTCCGCTTCCGCGGGCGCAATTTTCGACGCGCGAAGCCGGCGCATCCCCAACCTGCTGACAGGGTCGTCGATTGCGTTCGGACTGATGCTGCACTTGGAAACCGGCGGCTGGAGACAGATGGGAATGGCTGCGCTTGCCGGCCTGTTGGGGGGTGCCGTGTTTTTCATCTTCTTTGTTGTGGGAGCGATGGGAGCCGGCGACGTAAAGTTGATGGCTGCGATTTCCGTGATCGCGGGCTTTGGACATCTTGAAGAGTTGTTCCTGGCGATCGCTCTCACCGGAGGCGTATTCGCCCTGGTGCTTGCCATCGCACGCGGGCGCCTGAAAGCGACGCTGGTCAATGTCGCATCCCTGATCCAGCATCATGCCAGGTCGGGCGTTTTACCCCATCCGGACTTGAACCTGAGGAACCCAGAGTCGCTGCGCCTTCCCTATGCCGTGCCGATCGCTGCCGGCTGTTGGATTGTGGTGCTGATGCAACTGGTGCCGAGATGACGCCATGATCAAGCGCAGATTGACCTGGGCATTTCTGATTGCGTTGCTGATTTCCGGTGGCTGCACTTTTCTGCTGAGCAGAAGACTGAAACTGCACGGTGCTCCGGTGATCACCCAGGAATATGTGGCCGCTGCGGCTCCACTGGATGCGGGGGAAGTCTTGGAAGCCGGCAAGCTCAAGCTGGTTCAGTGGCCAGTGTCGGTACCGCTGGCGGGAGCGTTTCTCAAGCCGCAGGATGTGATTGGGCGATCGTTGCTGTATCCGCTGGCTGCGGGCGCGCCGATTCTGGATCGCGATCTGGCAATTCCTGGCACGGGGCTGACAACGAAAATTCCGGATGGAATGCGAGCGTTGGCGCTGCGGTCGAACGAGGTCGTTGGCGTTGCCGGGTTTGTGTTTCCCGGATCGCATGTAGATGTTCTGGTGACCTATCAATCAACCGCGTCCCCTGAGCCCGCCACGGCCACGGTATTGCAAAACGTGGAAGTGCTGGCCGCCGGAAGTCAGGTGCAGCCGAATCTCGACGGCAAACCTTCGAGCGTGAACGTGGTGACCGTGCTGGTGACACCCGACGATGCCGAGCGGGTGGTGCTGGCGAGCACCCAGGGAACGATTCATTTTGTGTTGCGCAACAGCGAGGATCATGACAATGTCGACACTCCGCCTGTCGGTCTGGCCGAGTTGATTCCCGGCATCGGTCCTGCGCCCATCATCACAAAGCGTGTCATGCGCGCCAGAGCGGCTCGGCGTGCCCCCCCTGAGGTTGTCGAGACAGTGATTGGAGACAAGCACTCGGGAGTGAGTTTTTAGGCAGTGCGACTGCGTGGGAGAGATTTGAAGCGAAGCACACCAATTCGACAGCTGGTTCCGGTGACGGTGCTCCTTGCAGGGTTTGTCATGGTGGGCATGTTTGCCTTTGGGCAGCAGAAGAGACCTTCTGCGCCCGCGTCCACAACCGTGTCTGCGTTGCAGCCGCCTGTGTCGCCCAAGCTGAGCGCGGCGAAGGCGGACGCGACGACGCGGCTCAACGTGCCGCTGGGGATGGATTTTCAGAACCATGAAACTGACATTCCGCTGCATTTGCTCATTGGGCATTCGATGTTTCTGAAGACGACGGACAAGTTGCATCGCGTGTACGTCGGTAGCCCCAAGGTGCTGCAGTCCTTTATTCCGAGCCCCAAGGAAGTCGTGATCACCGCCGTCGCTCCAGGGACCAGCAGTGTCGCGTTGTGGAACACTGCCGGACAATCCGTGCTGTATGAAGTCTCAGCGGATCTGGATGTTGCGAAGCTGCGCCGATCGATCGAAGACGCGCTGCCGGGGCAGGAGATTCGTGTCGATTCTCAAGAGGGACGCGTGTATTTGTCGGGGACGGTGGTTGGCGTGGACGCGTACAAGCAGGCTCTCCAGCTCGCATCCCTCTACTCCAAGGATGTTGTGAGCTCGCTGGCCGTGACCTATCTCCATCCTCAGCAGGTGCGGCTGCAGGTGCGGATCGCGGAAGTCGATCGCGCCAGGCTGGATCAATTCGGATTCAACTTTTTCAGCGGCGGCAATAATACGTCGAGCGCGACCACGGGCCAATTTAGCAGCCTCAGCACCACCCAGACTAGCAGCACTACGTCGGGAGCTGGAAGCGCGATCCAGACGGCGTTGTCAGTCAGCAACCCGTTGAACTTCTTTCTCTATAACTCCAAGCTCAATATCGGTGCGACCTTAGCGGACATGGAGGCTCACAATGTATTGCAAATTCTGGCTGAGCCCAGCATCACGACGGTCAGCGGGCATGAAGGGGACTTTCTTTCCGGCGGAGAATTTCCCTATCCGGTGATCCAGGGAGGAGCCGGCAATTTTGCGTCGGTGACGATCATGTTTCGTCCCTACGGCGTCAAAGTGCAGTTCACGCCCACGGTCAATCCCGATGGAACGATCCTTTTGAAGGTCGCGCCGGAAGTCAGCGCACTCGACTATACCAATACGGTCACCATCTCCGGCTATACCATTCCAGCAATTTCGACGCGGCGGGCGGAAACGGAGGTCGAATTGCGCGACGGGCAAAGCTTCAGCATTTCCGGACTGCTCGACCACCGAACGACCGTCCTGCTGAACGCGACGCCAGGAATCGCGAAGGTCCCGATTCTGGGCGAACTGTTCAAGTCGAAGAACAATAACCATTCCGTCGATGAGTTGGTGGTGATTGTCACGGCGACGGTTATCGATCCGCTGCACCAGGAAACCCCGACGGCCTTGCCGAAGAACTCGCTTCCCAACATGGTCAGCGATCAGTTCGACAAATCCGTGAATCATGCGCCTAAGTCGGCGTCGAAACCGTGAATCGATGACCATAAAATCGCACAACTCGAGCCCGGCAAGGTTTACGGTTTTTACCGTCTGCGTCGATCCGGAAACGGTGGCCAACGTGATGGATGGCTGCGCGTATGCGGCGGACACAGAGTTTGCCGGCGAGTTTCACGACTATATGGGACGGCACAAGCGGCCCCAGTTCTCGCAGCGGGTGAAGGATTCAGCGGCCCAGATTGCCTTGATCGATTTCGATCGGAACCGGGATGAGGCAGCGCAGTCGGCGGAGATTCTGCACCAGATGTTCCCCGGCAAGATCGCCATCATCGCTGTTTCAAAGCGCAGTCATGAGGAGCTGATCCTGCAGGCGATGCGCGCGGGATGCAGCGAATTTTTGCCATGCCCATTCGTTCTATCTCAGTTTACGGATATGGTGGGAAGGCTGCAGTCGCGCTTTGCTGTCCTGACGCCAGAAAGTGCGAAGAATGTCGGAAACGTGATTGCTCTGTTTGGCGTCAAGGGAGGGGTTGGGGCAACCACCCTGGCCATCTATCTGGCTATGTTTCTGGTTCGGCAGCACCGCAAAAAGGTGCTGTTGATCGACCACCATCATCAACTCGGCCATGTCTGTCTCTACCTGGGCTTGACGGAGAATCCGTACTACTTCGACGAGCTGCTGCGCAATGTGGATCGACTGGATGTGGAACTGCTGACCGGGTTTTTAACTCGCCATCCCAGCGGTCTGGATGTCCTTCCTTCTCCGGATACCTGTGCGGTGCGATACAGCAGCAATCCGCATGACATGGAACATGTGTTGTCCTTCCTGCGCAGCGAATACGACTACGTGATTCTCGATTCTTCGCTGGAGACACAGAATGTGAATTCGGCCATCATCGACTCCGCGGATGAAGTTTATCTGGTGGCGACCCCGGATGTGGCGGCTTTGCGAGACCTGTCGCGGCATGTGGAAAATTTTGGGCTGGATGCGAAGACCGCGCCGAAGCTGCGAATTGCCATCAACCGTTCTGCTTCGAATGATGCCGTCAGTGCCGAGCAGGTAGAAAGCGCGGTCCGTTTTCCCGTTTCGGTGACGTTTCCAAACAGCTATGCCGAGCTGCTTCGCGCCATCAATGCGGGCGAGCCGCTTACGCCGCAGCGACGCTCGGAGTTCACGACCAAGATCAGCAAGTGGGCAAACCGGTTGGTGCATGCTCAATCCAACCCTGAAACAGACACGCCAAAGAAACGGCTTTTCGCGTTTTGGAAATGATGCCCATTGCCGTGAAACGTCGCAAGCAAGTTGAGAGGTGCACCCATGGTTGAAGCCATACTGTCGATGACGACTCCGGACCGAAGCTCTCTGCCGACTCCGATGCCGCCCACGGTATCGCTGAAGACGCAGCAGGAGATCAAGTCCGCAGTGCACCAGGAGCTGATCAAGCGCATGGACCTGGAGAAGCTGCCGTTCATTCAGGAGAACAAGGCCGCGCAGCGCCAGTTGATGAACCTGATTCACGAATTTATCGGGGAACAGGGAATTCCGCTGAGCGCGACGGAGCGGGACCGCTTGGCGAAGGAGTTGATGGATGAAGTCTTCGGACTGGGACCGTTGGAGCCGTTGCTACAGGACCCGACGGTGAGCGACATCCTGGTGAATACGTGCAACACGGTGTACGTGGAACGGCGCGGCATTCTGGAAGAAACCAATGTCGTCTTTAAAGACGACACCCACCTGATGCACATCATTGACAAGATTGTTTCGGCGGTGGGCCGGAGGATCGATGAGTCCTCCCCCATGGTGGACGCACGACTGAAAGATGGCTCCCGCGTCAACATCATCATTCCGCCGCTGGCCGTCGATGGTCCGATTCTGTCCATCCGTCGATTTGGCAGCACGCCGCTGGAAGCCGAGGACCTGCTGCGCAATCGCAGCCTGACGCCGCAGATGCTGGAGACGCTGAAAGGCGCGGTGCGGGCGCGCATGAACATTGTCGTTTCCGGAGGAACCGGCGCAGGCAAGACGACACTGCTGAACGTGCTGTCCAGCTTCATCTCCGAGCGTGAACGCATCGTCACCATTGAGGATTCGGCGGAAGTGCAGCTGAAACAGAAACACGTGGTTCGACTGGAATGCCGTCCGCCGAACGTGGAGGGGCGGGGAGCGGTGCGGCAGCGGGAGCTGGTGATCAATGCGCTGCGTATGCGACCGGATCGCATTGTGCTGGGTGAGGTGCGCGGCGAGGAAGCGCTGGACATGCTGCAGGCCATGAACACCGGGCATGACGGCTCGCTGACCACAATCCACGCCAACAACCCGCGCGAAGCCATTTCCCGCATTGAAACGATGGCGATGATGGGAAACATTGCGCTGCCGGAGAAGGCGATTCGACAACAGATCGCCGCCGCCGTGCATTTGATCGTGCAGATTTCGCGCATGAGCGATGGCACGCGCCGCGTTACCCATGTGTCGGAAATTACCGGCACCAGCGGAGATGTGATCAGCATGCAGGACATTTTCCTGTTCGAGAAGCAGGGCATTACCAGCCAGGGAAAGGTGAAGGGAAGGTTCTTCGGAACCGGAATCATCCCGAAGTTCGCCGAGAAGTTGAAGGCCTCCGGGATCGCGCTGCCGATGAACATGATGGATCATTCGATGGAGGCGTAGCGAGGGATTGGCTGGATGTTGCCCCCGGAGAGAGGGCCGCCGCAACACGAGCTGCCTGTCGGAGATGAATCGGTTGTTTGCAAGCAAAGAAATTCACTTTCGGAGCCGCTGTATGGTGCTGTTGATATTTGTATTTCTCGGGACACTTCTCACCAGTTTCGCTCTGGCCGTAGGGTTCACGCGCCAGACGCGTTCGGAGAAGGCGGTGCGGCAACGCGTCGGAGAAATCCATCTGGCTCGGCAGGCCGACAAGACGCGCCAGATGGATGCGGAGCGGATTCTGAGGCTGGATAAGCCGGGAAAATTTCCATGGCTGGATAAGCTGCTGGATGGTTTCCAGTTTTCAGCCAATCTGAAAACGCTGGCCACGCAGGCCGGCAGCGCCTGGACGATCGGTACGCTTGTCGCCTACAGCGGGGCGGCAGGGATTTTGGCATTTTTGGCTGCTTACGTTTTCTTTCCTGCCGTGCTCCTGGACGGCATTGTAGCCGCGCTGGGTTTGATGGCTCCGACAATGTACTTGAAGCATCGGCGAAATCGGCGACTGGCGACGTTCAACAAGGGGCTTCCGGATGCAATTGATCTGATGGCGCGAGCGCTGCGGGCAGGCCATTCCCTCAGTTCTGCGATCGAGGTTTTGTCGGAGCAATCCGGCGCCGGTGTGGCCACGGAGTTCAACGTTGTTTTCCGCCAGCAGAATTTCGGGCTTCCGTTGCGGGATGCGTTGCTGCAGATGGCCGATCGTGTGCCCTCGAAGGACCTGCGTTTTTTGGTGACGGCGATGCTGGTACAGAAGGAGACGGGCGGCAACCTGACCGAAATCCTTGACCGCACTGCGCACGTGATTCGGGAGCGCATCCGCATTGGCGGCGAGGTCCGAGTGCGGACGGCCCAAGGCCGGCTGACCGGCACCATCCTCAGCCTATTGCCGGTATTGATGCTGGTGCTGACCAGTCTGATCAATCCGGAATATGCGCGCATTCTGCTGCACGATCCGGTCGGTCACAAGTTGCTATACGTCGGGGCGGGGCTAATTCTGGTTGGAACTTTTTTTATTCGCCGAATTGTCGATATTCGGGTGTAGGTGGCATGAGTCAACTTTTCTATTTCGCGGTGGCGGGCATGTTATTTTGCGGGACTTTCATTCTCGCCTCTCTGTTGATTCCGACGGCTTCGAGTTCGACGCGTCGTGTTTTGGAGGTGACCGCCAGCGCCCAGATGGAGGAGATTCGTCCGCGGCGAAGCCAGCGCCTGCAGCAGACTTTGCTGCGTGGGGTTCGCGGGCTGCGGGCAAAAATCGGGTTGGCCGAGGGCGAGCGCCTGCGACAGCGCTTTATGAATGCCGGTCTGCGCGGACCCGGCCCCACGGAAAAATACTTTGTGGCGCAGATGCTGGGACCGGTGGCTGCGATTGCGCTGGCCAGCTTCATTCGCTCGAACACGTTCATTTGGGTTGCGGGCCTGGCGACGCTGGCCTACCTTGCGCCTGACTTCTGGCTCGACCACGCCGTGAAGGCTAGGCGGGAGCGGATTCGTCGCAGCGTGCCGGACGCGGTCGATCTGCTGGTGATCTGCGTGGACGCCGGACTCGGGCTCGATCAGGCCATGCTGCGGGTAGGGGTGGAGTTGAGCATCAGCCATCCGGAAATTAACGAGGAGTTTTTGCAGATCAATCGCGAGCAGCGTGCGGGCAAGCCGCGCATGGAGGCGTGGCAGAGCATGGCGGACCGGACCGACCTGCGCGAGATTGCGTCCTTTACCAGCATGTTGTCGCAGACGGAAAAATTCGGGACACCGATTGCTCGCGCGTTGAGCATTTTTGCCGATGGGATGCGACAGGAGCGCCGCCAGCGCGCGGAAGAACTTGCCGCCAAGACGACGGTCAAAATGATTTTTCCGCTGGTGCTGTTTATTTTTCCCAGCATGTTTATTGTGCTGTTGGCGCCGGCCGTCTTGAGTATCGGCCGTGGTCTGGCTGGTTTGGCACATTGAAAACCGCCCGTTTCCGGCTGACCGGGATTGGGCGGCACTCAGGAGTCCGCAGGGGCACCTGCAGAAAGGAGGAAAATTCGATGGATATGTCCTTGATCGTGCGTGTTGTTGCAGCCATCGCTTTTGTGGCGGTACTTGGCATCCTGGTCGTTCGCAGGAAGAAAAAGTCTGCTTAATCGAAGTCAAATCCAGTTCCCACACGCTGTAGAGAGGAGGACCGAATATGAGTTTGAGCACGGGGATTCAGGTGGTTTCCGGCATACTGTTTGTGTTGGTTCTGGCTGTTTTGATCCATCGTCGCGTTAGAAAATCCGCCTAGCGACTGGGCAAGGCAGCTGGCGAATCTGGCGAACAGGAAAGTGGCGGACCCTCCAGATGGCGGAGGTAACAATACGGAACGTGACGCGGGCAACTGTGATCGGCACCAGGATTGCAGTCGCGGATACGTGTGTCACTCGGCTGATCGGATTGCTGGGACGAAAGGGGCTCGAGAGGGATACGGGCCTCTGGATCCGGCCATCGTCGGGCGTGCATACGTTCGGGATGCTGTTTCCGATTGACGTAATCGCGCTCGACCGAAAGCTGCGCGTGTGCGCGGTGTGGCCGAGACTTCGCCCATGGAGAATCAGCGGGGTGAGCTGGCGCATTCATTCCGTCATCGAGCTACCGACCGGGTCGATCCAGCGAGGAAATGTCCAGTGTGGAGACCAGTTGGAGATCCTGCAAACTCCGCGCGGCGCGTGAGCCTTTGCGCGGGTTGCTGTGATGTCGAATTGGCGGCGCGGCAGACCGATCGCGCCTACGGCTGCGTGGTGGACGACGGTGGAACTCCGCGTGAAAGTTTTCGAATCAGGAATTCCTGCAGCAATGCAGTTCCTCCTCCGGCGGCAAGGCCGATGAGCGAGTTCTCGACCGTCAGTCCGACCCCGCGGTCGTTCGCGGGATAGTAGGCATTGGAAATGCCCCCGGCGGCGAAGGTGCCCAGCACATTGGAGTAATTTGGCTGCCAGCGCCCATTGTCTCCCCGGGCGACCACCACAGTGGATA
This sequence comes from Acidobacteriota bacterium, assembly GCA_021780095.1. The sequence continues at coordinate 14,594 of JAJXZK010000410.1, forward strand.
GCGCATAGAGTGCACGCGAGCGAATGCTGCCTGTACCTTTGTAAAAATATCGTGGGTCTTGATGCAGAATGGATGGCAGAATGGCGCCGCCAATCATCACGCCGATAAATCCGTCGGCGTAGTTGGCGCCATAGCGTTTTGAATAGCCCTGCCAACCTGGACCGTAGGCGCTGAAATTATTGTTCCACTGCTCAATTCCGGCGATTGCGCCCGTGGTGAGAAATGTCACGGGATCGATGGACGACCGCCACGCAAGCCGGAATTTTTGTCCGGCGGTCAGCGGCTCCGCCTTCCACACATAGCTGGTGTAAAAATTCGGAAACACGCCGAGGACGCGCTGCTTCTCCTCGAGATGGATCTGCTGTTCTGCCAGGTCATACCCTGAGAAAACAGCATGGACAGTGGTGCTGGCGGAAGCAATTTCAAGCGAAATTTCCGGCATCTGGTACTGCTGGTTCGCGGACAGGGAAACATCGTGCCCCACCCAGGCGGCAAATCCATTTGCGGTGACCGTAATTTGAAATGTTCCTGGCGGCAGGCCTGTGAAGTGGAACGATCCCTCCCCATCCGTGAGCGAGTTTTGCTGCGATTTCGAGGGCTTCGATACCAGCGTCACCTGCGCGCCGACAATGACGTGACCATCGGGAGCGCTGACGGTTCCGGCAATGCCTGCGTTGGAGTTCACGGCGGGATTTGATGTCGGGGTCAGCGAGTGTGCGGACTGCTCTGGCAGAACGGCGCTTGATTGAAGTCTCGACGGGGCCGGGGATGCGCTCGCGGAGGCTGGCGAAATCGCAGCCGTCTGCGCTTGCACGTTGGCGCCGGACATGGTCAGGCCGGCAACTGAAAGAACGAGGAGGAGACTTCTCAATATACGAATACGGGCTACCCGCGATTTTCTTCTCATTCTACCGTGGACCCTGGCCTGTGCTTCGATGCCACCTCCGGGACATCAACGTTGAAGCGTACATCTCACCGAGATTTCAACTGCAAAGCTGCAGTGATTGCGTCCAGAAGTGAGCAATTTCGCAGGCGACTATTGAATTAAGACCGAACCTATCGTATATTATATACATGCGACAGAGTCGCAACTAGAAGCGCATGCTGAAGAGACACGATTTATTGCACGAAGCCGCGCGGCAGGGAATTCGATTGACCGCCCAACGGCGCGCGTTGATCGAAACCATCCAGGAGGCAAAAAGTCACCTGGATGCGGAAAGCCTCTTGCAGCTTGCGCGCAAGCGGGATGCCAACATCGATCGCGCCACCGTCTATAGAACGCTTGAACTGTTG
>JAJXZK010000284.1 GCA_021780095.1 Acidobacteriota bacterium
GGACTGATGCGACGGCGTGACGAACAGCGTCGACTGGCCGCCTTCGACATCGATAAAATATACGGTCAGCGGCTTGGCGAAGGTGACCGCGTGCTTGCGAAAATTCGCGGTTTCCGTCGGCGCTTGCGCCCATGCCGCGGCGGCAAAGGTCACAAAGAGCGCCAAGCTGAGCGTAGCGAGAATGAATTTCCGATGACCTTGCAACGCTTGCGATGGATACATCTGATTCGAGTGCTCCATTTTCTCTCCCATTCTGTGCCCGCCTGTTCATGACGACGGTTTGGCACGCTTCGCGGGCATCGCACGCATCGCTCCCGTGGATATTCCGCCGTCCACCAGCAAGGTCTGTCCGGTGATGTAGCGGCTCTCCTCGGAAGCAAGAAAGACGATGGCACCGTCCAGATCGCCGGCCGCACCCGGGCGTTTCAACGGAATGCGGTCGACCAGATATTCAACCCACTCCGGATCCTCATAGAGAATTCTGTTCTGATCGGTCTTGAACCATCCGGGCGCGAGACAGTTCACTGTCACACCATGCCTGCCCCACTCATCGGCCAGGCTCATCGTCAGTTGGCGAATGCCGCCGCGACTGGCCGTGTAGGGCGCGAGCCCAGCATAGCCGGCAACGCTAGTCACAGAGCCAATATTGATGATGCGCCCGTAGCCTCGCGCAATCATCTGCGGCGCGATCGCCTTGGCAACAAAGAAACTGCCGCGCAGATTCGTATCGAGCACCTGGTTCCAATCCTGCCAGGACACGTCGAGCGCCGGCTTGCGCACATTGCAACCCGCGTTGTTCACCAAAATATCGATGGCGTTGAACACGGCGAGTGCCTGCTCGGCCATTGTTGCAATGCTGGCTTCATCGCGCACGTCAAGCTCGAGAGCGACCGCCTTCCTTCCCATCGCGCGGATCTCCTCTTGAAACGGAACGAGATCGGCGTGCTTACGACTGGTCAACACTAGATCGGCGCCACAGCGAGCCAGTGCCCGTGCGAAGGATTGCCCCAGTCCGCGACTGGTTCCCGTCACCAGAGCAACGCGTCCGGTCAGGTCGAACATGGGCTGCGACTCGCGCGGTGCTGTTGATTGGAGGCTCATGCTGTCAACCCCGGCGTCAACACCACCTTCATCAAATTCGCTTCGCGCGCATATAAGCGTTCGAACCAGCGTGCTCCTTCTGCCAGCGGCGCGACCGCGGACAGCATTGGGGAGACATCGATTTGTTTTTTGGCCATCAGCTCAATCGCCTGCGGATATTCGCCGGCTGAAGCGCACGAGCCCTGTAGTCGAATCTGGCGAGTGACAACGATCTGCAACGGCAACGGAACTTCTGGCGCAAGATTACCGACCAGCGTGACCGTCGCATTTTTTCGCGCTGAAGCAATCGCAGTTCGCACGGTAGCCGCCGTCCCGACCGCCTCCAGCACAACGTCCACGCCTTGGCCGCCGGTCCGTTCGCGCACCTGTGCCGCAATTTCGTCGCTGGTCGTTGCTCCGCCAGCTTCGATGGTTTCGGTGGCACCGAGGTTCTTCGCCAATTCCAGCCGCCCAGCGTCGATATCCGTGACAAATATTGCGCCGCAGCCCACCACGCGCAGCGATTGGATAATCAGCAGCCCGATCATTCCCGCGCCAACCACCAGCGCGCTGCTTTCCTTCTCCGGCGCTGTCAGCCCAACCGCGTGCAGCGCGACAGAGACCGCTTCAATCATCGCGGCATCGGCAAAGCTGAGTGAATCCGGTAGTCGATAGACGATGTGCGCCGGGACCGCGACATACTCCGCGAACGCACCGTTGCGACGATAGTCTCCGCAGGAAACACCCAGCACCTCGCGGCGGTCGCACAGATTCACGGCGCCTTCTTTGCAGAACCGGCAGCTTCCGCAAGAGATCGTCGAATCAAACGTGACGCGCTCGCCGATTGTAAACGTCCGAACCGCAATGCCCACGGCGGCAATGACGCCGGCCGCCTCGTGGCCCATCACCAGCGGCGGAATGCGGCGCCCTGTCGAGCCGTCAAAACCGTGCACGTCGCTGCCGCAGATACCGCACGCGGCCACCTGGATCAACACCTCGTCCGACGCAGGGGATGGTACTGGCAAATCGACCAGTTGCAGCTTTCGGTATTCCGTCAATTGCAGCGCTTGCATCGGTTGACCAACGAAGTCATGGTAAACGATAGCCGTCGAGATTCGAAATTACAGCATGGCAATCTCTGCGACGCATCGGCAACCGCTGACCTTCTCCACTTGGAGAACGCTCGCACCGCATCTGCGACAATGGACTCTTTATGCCTCACCACCCGACCCAACTTGCGATTTGGATCGCCACCTGGCTTCTGTGTGGCCTGGTTTTCCTTCTCATTTTGTGGCGCCCGCGTCGGATTCCAGAATATGTCTGGGCCGTCGCTGGAGCCGCACTGCTGGTGTTGTTTCGCTTACTGCCGATCCAGTCGGCATGGTCTGCTGTTCGCAGCGGAACGGATGTGTATTTCTTCCTCGCCGGCATGATGTTGCTGGCTGAACTGGCACGCAACCACGGCGTCTTCGATTGGCTGGCAGCGGAGGCCATGGGTCATGCCAAGGGATCGCAAACGCGCTTGTTAGTGCTGGTCTACGGCATCGGCGTTGTGGTCACGGCGCTGCTCTCGAACGATGCAACGGCCGTCCTGCTGACACCGGCAGTGCTGGCCGTTGTTCGCCGCGCAAAAACCTCCCCGCTGCCTTACCTGTTCGCCTGTGCCTTCATTGCCAATGCCGCCAGCTTCCTCCTTCCAATCTCGAATCCAGCGAATCTGGTAGTCTTCGACGGCAACCTGCCCGCACTGGTCGAGTGGCTACGAATCTTTCTGCTGCCTTCGGTGGCCGCCATTGGTATGACATTTCTCGTACTGTGGTGGCACAGTCTTGCCGAGTTGCTTCCGCAAATCCAAGACCGCGCATCTCCAGCGACGCTCGATGCTAAGGGACGCCGCGCAGGCATGGGGATTTTACTTGCCGCAAGCGCTCTACTGATCACCTCAGGTTTGGGAGGACCCGTCGGTCCAGCCACTCTGATCGCGGGGATTCTTGCGATGTTTTTCGTGGCGCGCACCGATTTACAAGTGATGACGGCGGCCCTTCGCTCGGTTTCCTGGGGTGTGATTGCGCTGGTGGCGGGACTGTTTGTCATGGTGGCGGCGCTGCGAGAAGTGGGAGTCCTCGCGATGTCCGCCCACGCGTTGGAAGCCGCCGCAGCGTGGCCGCCCGTCGCGGGCTACAGCGCGGTCGCCTTTGGATTCGGCATTGCCGCGAACGCAATCAACAATCTTCCCATGGGGTTGATCGGAGCGTCCGCCGTGCTGACGGCTCACGGTACCCGCGCCATGCATGCCGCGGTGCTGCTGGGCGTCGACCTCGGCCCAAATCTCTCCGTGACCGGGTCCCTGGCAACCATCTTGTGGCTCATCGCGATGCGCCGCGAAAATATCGAAGTGAGCGGTTGGCGATTTCTGCGGGTGGGAGTCCTGGTGATGCCAACGGCATTATTCCTCGCCGTCCGGGCGCTAGTGTTGACGCAGCATTGAAAGCTTCACTTCCAATTGCTTGACGGTCTCGATGCCACACGCGACGAGCATGGATGCAACCAGAATATGCCAGCAGATTGGTAAATCTGCGACGAATTGTGGAAGAAAAAGGGACAAAGATGGAAACCAGCAGCGAGATGGAACCTGCGATAAAGATCGCAATACCGCCTTCACGGTTAATGCTGTACCGCTCCTCTATTGATCCAGCTATGGTTTTGGGGGGGCGGAAGCCGTAATAGCCATTTTTGGGGACGTTCTTGAGGATAAGAGGAATTGCTATGAACACGAGAAACGAGCGAGCGAGGGTGAGGGGTACTCTCGGCAAGACATCGATTTCCATGACTTCCGTGGAGGGTTGGGACCCGAGATCCCGTTCCATCTTTCCCTTATCTCAGACTTAAGGATTTTTCCCTACGTAGATCGCCTGGGGTGCCGTCAGCTTCATCTCTCTGGCTTTAGACTGAATCTGTACCCTTTGCCATCCCGTATTCCCGGTCGCAAAGGTCAATAGGTACTGGCGCTCCAGCGATTGCTTGAATTGCTTCAGGAAGGGTCCAAATGAGACAGGGCTTGACATCGCCATGGAGTAAAACTGGCCTCCAGTTCGATTGGCAACGTACTGCAAATAGCTCTGACCCATCAGAGTGCTGAAACTAGTCGACCCACCGCCAAAGGTGTTGCGAAAATAAATCGAGTACACCAGCATTCCGGTTTTTTGGGAATTTTGAATTGCGGCGGCAACATAGGGGTCCTGCATATCACGCGACCTGTAATAGGGATCCTCGCCGTTCGTGACCATAAAGACGACGCGCCGGGCCTTTTCTTGCGAAGGCCAATTCTTCGCCAGGTCCGACAAGCAGAAATAGGGGCTTCCTGTGATGCCGGGAATGCCAGTGGTCACGCGTAAAGAATCGGCGGCCTTTTTGTGATCTGCGGTCAGTTTTTGGGCCATGACCGCGCGACCATTGTTCATATACGCGACCGCAACTGACGTCGACGCAGGTAACGCCTCGATGAAAGTCTTCAAGTCGGGAATTTGCAGCGCGAGGTAGGACCGTGCGGATTCATCGAACAGAAACACCAATTGCGTCGGCTCGGTCGCATCATTGATCGGAGTCAATCCCTCAACAACCGATGGACGCCCCTTCACTTTCACGGTGATGTCTCGCCGCTGCAGGGGGGCCGGCGATTTCGACTGATTCGCGTTCACCGTAACGATCACCTGCGCCTTTCCTGCGGTATTTTCCATTTGTGCCGCGGCAGAGGAGGCGATTCCCGCACCAGTGGCTACCATTGCCGCTAGCAGAAATGCATTCGCAATGCGATTCGTTTTCATCGTTCCCTCCACCCCACCGCTCCCCTTGTATTCCTCGAATACCTCGCCGCGCAAGCCTGCATAGAAACGGCCGCGGGAACTTCATCCTGCGGAATTAGACGCACAGCACATTCAATTGCCGGAAATTTATTTCACCCCGAGCCTTCACACGGGGACGCCGAACATTCTACCCACCCGTCTTATATCGCATCTGATGCCACTGCCACGCATCCGCGATGATTTTGTCGAGACTGGTAAATTTTGGCTGCCAGGCAAGTTCGCGGGTGATTTTTTCGGAGCTCGCCACCAGGATCGCTGGATCTCCAGGCCGTCGCGGATACTCTTCGACCGGAATGGGATGGCCGGTAACGCGGCGAACGGCCTCAATCACTTCCCGCACAGAGAATCCGCGGCCATTGCCCAGGTTGTAGATCATGCGGTCGCGTTCCTCGAGTGCCGCAAGCGCCAACAGGTGGGCATCGGCAAGGTCGCGGACGTGAATGTAGTCGCGTATGCAGGTGCCATCCGGCGTCGGATAATCGGTTCCGTAGATGCGAATACTCTTCCTTCTGCCCAGCGCTACGTCCAGGATCAGAGGGATCAGGTGCGACTCCGGTTCATGGGATTCTCCGCGTCCTTCAATGGCGCCAGCGACATTGAAGTAGCGCAGGCTGGCGTAGCGGAAGCCATGAATGCGATGCAACCAGGTCAGCATCTGCTCCACCAGCAGCTTCGATTCGCCGTACGGATTGGTTGGGTGCAGCGCCGCGTCTTCCGCGATGGGAGTCCGCTCCGGCTGGCCGTAAACTGCGGCGGTGGAAGAGAAGACCAGCTTGCGGACGCCCGCCGCCAGCATGGCCTGAAAAAGAATTAACGTGGATGCGCTATTATTGCTAAAATAGACTTCAGGACACTGCATACTTTCGCCTGCTTCAATCAGGGCGGCAAAATGCAGGACAGCATCGATTTTGTGGTTTCGGAGAGTGGCTTCCATCTTCGTCCGGTCGCCAACTTCCCCTTCGATAAAGGCCAAGCTCGCCGGTACCGAAAGGCGTAGGGAATGGGACAGATTGTCATAAACCACGACACGATGCCCGGCCGCCGCGAGCAGGTGGGCGACGGTGCCCCCTATATAACCAGCGCCACCGGTAATGAGTGCGTTCAATTGGATTATCTCCTTTTATATCAATGAACTATTCCGTTGTCGGTGCAGTACAGCTGGGTCGTTGATCGCTAGAGATGGTTGAAAGTTGAGGATAGGAGAAGAATTGTTCCTAGACTCACTGATTTCCCCTCAGATAAAGCGAATCAACTATTTCCTGTTTGTCGATGATAGGCCGAAAGCGCAAGTTTGCATATTTTGAAGGGTCGGGTCCCCCACTGGTTAATGTAACGATACCCGGCTCCGATAGACATGCGAGAATTTCATTTCATAATTTCTAAGTTGTGGCATACTCATTGGCAAACATAGCCAATTACGCGGAGCTCAGGACGCTTTTCCCTGGCTCTGAGGTTCACCGCATTAAACAGGCTGAAGTGCGGCCGTATTGCACTTTGACCTGGCAAAACTGTACTTGTCAAATGCAGACAGCATCCAAGGTTTGTATGGCTGCTCGGTAAATTTGGCAGAGACGGATGTCATGTTGCATTTGAATTTTATTCTCTGCTGCGGTTCTTTTGAAGCACTTCATTGCCTGTATCCAACTCGGAGTCGGCAGTATTTCAAAAGATCCCCTGACTGAATAACCAGCCGGACATGCCGGTACCGAAGTAAGATGTTGTTCCAAAAATTCTGTTCTGCGAACGTTTGAACGCGTTGAGGTAAAAGCGGTATGACAAGTTTTGCGACAAGAGAGCATTCAGTCCGGCCTGATACCGGACTTCCCCCCCGCCGCTCGAGAGATCGAGAGCGCGTACCTTCCAGTCGTCAACTAGCCACGTTCGGACTGCTGCCAGAACCAGAGGGAAGAAACAAATCCTTCATCGTAAGCCTGATCGTCAATGCTTCGGCAATCGCGCTGGTTCTGATTCTGTCCGTTTTCATGGTTCATCAGGTCGTACAAAAGCCCGTGATCGAGACCAATCTCCTGCTCCCCATTACTCCTGTGAAGCCGGTGCGGCCGACGATTCACGTCAAGCCTCCGATCGTTCCTCCAACTCCGGATTTGCTGAACCGGATCGCACCCAAAATCACCTACCGGCAGGCAACTCCGACTGAAACTCAGCCGAAGCTGGCACGGGTTCATCTGAATAATGTCAGTGCGCCCGTGCTGCCGCCCTACCGGCCAGACTCCGTTGCACTGCCAGCGCAGCCGAAGGTGGGTCTGTTTCACACGAATGTTCCCACTGCGGTTGCGAATAACATGGGCCAGACGTCGACAAAAACCGGAGGCTTTGGCGATCCGATGGGAGTTCACCCGAATCCGGGCGCAACCCGTCCGGCGACCGTTGCAGCCTATGGCAGCTTCCAGAGCGCGGTGGGAGATTCTTCCGGCTCCGGGTCTGCTCGACGTGGAAAAGTTGGCGGGGTGAATTTCGGTTCCGGATACGCGAATGGGGTCCCAGGTGGCAGCGGACGTGGAAAAGTGGCGTCCGTCGGCTTCTCTGACGGCATGGCTGGCGGCACTGGAAATGGTCCACGTGGCAAGGTCACGCAAGGTGCTTTTAAGGACAATACCGCGGTCGAGACACCCAAGGTGATGGTCGCTAATACAGGCAACGAAACCACGGTTGAGGTCATTTCTCACCCCACCCCGCAGTACACTCAGGAGGCAAAGCAGCTCAAGATCCAGGGCGACGTTGTCCTGGAGGTCCGTTTCTCGGCTGACGGGCGGTGTCATGTCATCCGGGTGGTGCGTGGGCTAGGTCATGGCTTAGATGAGCAGGCGATTCGCGTGGCAGAAGCGACTCATTTTAAGCCCGCAACTCGCGATGGCCGGCCCGTCGACATTACCACATATTATCGGATCGATTTCCAGCTGGCGTAGTTCTGGAGAGGCCTGTTTAAACTTACGTAACATAAGGTATTACCATTTTGAAATTTTTGGTAACGTATCGGTAATGTTCACGTATGATTGGATCGGCTTCCAGTGAGCGCAATTCCGAGCAAATAACCCTAAACCAGGTAACTCAAGGAACACAATGATGCGATTTTCGAAACTTATCCCTCGAGGTTCACGCAACAGAGGACTGGCCCTCCTTCTGCTGGTGTCCATCACTCTCCCTGCCTCGGCCCGGCACAAAAAAAATCAACAGCCTATGGGCAAGCTGACCCCCCAGATGGTTCGCCTCATCGATTTGGCCTCTGGTCATGAAAGGGGTGTCCTGCAGGCCCTGCAACAACGCACGCCTGTTGTCGAAACCTACATTCAGGACTTCAAGCCGGATACGCAGTTGAGCGCTGTGCCCACTGACGATCACTATTTTCTGGGGCGCGTGGATTTCGGCAAGGTCATCCAGGATAATCGCTATCAGCAAGCCGGCTCCAAGAAAACCGCCCTCAAGGGTTCGGTCATGTTCGTCAATGGGCTGACCAAGGCGTTCAAGATCGAGTATGTGGCCCAGGGCTTCGTCCAAATGCTCCTGCTGGACGCCAATCACTTCGATCGTCAGCATTATGATTTCGTGTTCGTCCGTCGCGAGTTCCTCGGCGACACGAGGACAGATCTCTTCGATGTGACCCCGAAGTCAGGATCTGGGTCAGGTCGCTTCATCGGCCGTGTCTGGGTTGAAGATACCGGTGGGAATATCGTTCGCTTCAGCGGCACATATACCAGCAACAACGGCCACCAGGTTTACTATCACTTCGACAGTTGGCGCACTAATGTGCAGCCAGGCCTCTGGCTGCCAACCGCAGTGTACGCAGAAGAGCACGGGCCGGGAACTGTTCCGGACCAAGCTGGATTCTTCCGCGCGCAAACCTGGATTTGGGGCTATTCGCTGCGCCAGCCGGCTTCTACAAGCGACAACGCAACGGTGAAGATCGACGCCGTGTCCGATCAAAGCGAAAGCGCGCAGGACGTAAGCCCGCTGCAAGCTTCCCGCATGTGGTCGCAACAAGCCGAATCCAACATTCTCGATCGGCTGTTTCAAGCAGGCCTGCTGGCTGCACCCAGCAACTTTGACAAGGTGCTGGAGCAAGTCACCAATAACCTCATCCTTACAAACAACGTTTCATTGCCTGAACCAGTACACTGCCGCGTTCTCTTGACCTACCCTCTGGAAAGTCTGACAATTGGAAACACGATCGTTCTCAGCAAAGGCCTGATCGATACCCTCCCCTATGAATCAGACCTGGCTGCAGTCCTTTCCTTCCAACTGGCTCACCTCGTGCTGGGGCATAAGGTCGATACTGAATTTGCTTTCCCTGACAACCTGATGTTCGCTGATCAAGCCACCATTCGCCGTGTTCCGCTGCATCACAGCGACGCAGAAAACCAGGCCGCGGCGAAGAAGGCAATTCAGCTACTGGGAAACTCTCCTTACAAGGACAAGCTAGCCGATGCTGGCCTGTATTACAGGCTCCTACTCGCTCGCTCCAAGCAATTGCCGTCCTTGATGCAGCCGCAACTTGGAGACTCATTGTTTACCAGCCCCGCCGACGACCAGGTCTGGATGAGCGCCTTGGTGGCCAAAGCACCGAAACTTGATATGGACAACGTTCGCCAGATCGCTGCTCTTCCCCTCGGAAGCCGAGTTCGGGTGGATTCGTGGAATGATTCTGTCGAATTACTCAACTCCAAACCCGTTGCGGTGTTGAGCCCAAGCGATAAGATGCCACTCGAATTGACGCCTATTTTCTTTAGGCTCCGCCCCTACGGACAGGCAGCGCCAATTCCAGCGTCTACTGGAGCAGCCTCCCCGGGTGAGAGTACATCTAATCAATGACGTAGACTACACAAGGAGGCAGATGCAAAACAGTATCTGCCTCTAGACATACAAGTTCTTCTTGCATTGGGTTCTTCTTGCATTGGGGAGGGTTTTACGGTGGGGAAAAAACTTTTTAGTGGGCTTGTTTTTTTATTTTGCCCGATATTTCTGCTTGCCCAGGCGATATCTCCAGTCACGCCAAAACGAGCGACCATCACTGCGGGAGGTTATTTCTCCTTCGGACAAACAGACTACGGCCAACGACATGCATTCGGACCGGGCGCATACGCAGATTTCGATTATCGCGTATGGCGCAATATTGGAGTGGGAGTGGAAGGAGAAGTACGTTTTCTGGATTTCCTTACAGATTCAAGTTCCGGTGCAGGAATCTCTGAGCAGAATTTTCTGGGTGGTCCACGTGTCACCTATGCGCTTGGGCGCAAGTGGACACCCTACGTCAAATTTCTTGCAGGTGGAAGCCGCTTCCACTACCCAAACTTTATTTCCAACCAGACGTACAACTACACGACTTTCGCTGGCGGTGGTGGCGTCGACTATAAGCTCACGAACCGCCTCACCATTCGCCCTGCCGATTTCGAATATCAACATTGGCAGTTTCCACCCACTGGCCTGACTCCCTGGGTCTATTCCGCTGGTGTGTCCTATCGCCTGTTCTAGCAGAACATCTAACGCTTACGCTAGCTTCCAAGCCCTGGCTCAAGCCGGGGCTTTTGTTGTCACGCCCGATGGAAACACCCGCGCGTGACTTCAGCAACCTTCGCAAAAATCCTCTAGGATAAGAGTTTGGCCCACATCCAATGAAATTCCCTTCTCAAGCAACACGCGTGCGTTTTGCCCCTTCGCCTACCGGCTTTTTGCATGTGGGAGGAGCTCGCACCGCACTGTTCAGCTGGCTCTTTGCTCGCCACACTGGAGGAACTTTCATCCTTCGGATCGAAGATACCGACTTCGAGCGATCTTCTGCCGACATGGTCACGGGGATACTTGAGGGCATGCGATGGCTGGGTATGGATTGGGATGAGGGTCCGTTCTATCAATCCAAGCGACTGGATCTGTACGCTCGAACAGCTGCCGCGTTGGTTGAAAGCGACCACGCCTACCATTGCTTCTGTACGCGGGAGGAGCTGGAGTCCCGGCGCGCTTCGGCTACTGAAGCCGGGACGGTACCGCGCTACGACGGCCGCTGCCGAGCCATTTCGCGGGCTGAAACCCTGGGACGGATTGCCCAAGGGGAACGCGCTGTGGTGCGCTTTATGGTCCCACGCGACGGCGTGACGGCCTTCCAGGATGCCGTGTTTGGCGCTATGGAATTTGCCAATGCCGAACTGGAGGACTTTGTCCTTCTGCGCTCCGACGGCATCCCGACATACCACCTCAGCGTCGTTGCAGACGATATAGATATGCGAATGACTCACATTATTCGCGGCGCCGATCACCTTTCCAATACCCCAAAGCAGGTCCTGCTGTATCAGGCACTGGGCGCTTCCCTGCCCGTCTTCGCGCATCTGCCACTCATTCTTGGGCCGGATAAAACCCGCTTATCCAAGCGCCACGGAGCCACGAGCGTCATGGCTTACAAGGACATGGGGATTGTCCCCGAGGCCTTCCGCAATTTTCTCGCGTTATTAGGCTGGCGTGCCGGAGCGGTCGCCAAGCAGCCTGACGGCCCCGACCGCGAAATCTTTTCGACAGATGAATTGATTCAGATGTTCTCGCTCGAGGGAATCGCCCACTCGAATGCGGTATTCAACAACGAGAAGCTTGCTTGGTACAACACGGAATATATCCGTGCGTATGACCCATCGCGGCTGCTGCCATTGATCGAAGAAGAATGGCGCGTGACGAACTACCAGCCCACGCGAAGCCGCGAAGAACTCCTCGAAGCGATCGCGCTGCTGCAGCCTCGGGCGCGCAGTCTAAAAGATTTTGCATCCACGTTTTTGGCCTATTTTGGCGACCAGTTTTTCATGGACGAAGTTGCTGTGAAGAAGTTCCTTTCCGACCCGGCTGTTCGCCAAATGTTGGCGGACCTTGGCAGTCGATATGCAGCACTGCGCGAATTTACGGAGGCCTCGACGGAAGAGCTGCTGCGCGCGTATGCCACCGAAAAAGGAATCAAGGCTGGCGCGCTCATCAACGGCGCTCGCGTTGCACTGACAGGCCAAGCCGTTGCACCCAGTTTGTTCGCCGTGATGCTTTGCTTGGGCCAGCAAACGGTGGTTCGTAGGCTGGGAGCTGCGGAAACGTTGACAGTCCAGTAGCTCGGATCACGGCAGCCGCCGACGCTGCGGCTACATTAATTCTTCAATAAATTTCTGGGCGACATCGGCCGGGATGCGGTTGTTCTGGTGTACCAGCGGTCCAGCATTCAGTACTGGTTCCGATCCATGCAATGTTGGCAGATCCGTCCGCTCAAAAAATTTACCGATAGGAATCTCTTCGCCCCAGATTACCGACTTCTCCATGGCCGCGCTCCAATCACTTGAGTCGTAGTCAGGATTGTCTTCCAGCTTCTTGACCCTCGGCCGAAACCACTGGAAGGTGTTGTCTCGGTTGTACGTGACGCAAGGGCTGAACACATCAATAAATGAAAAGCCCTTGTGCTCGATGCCGCGCTTAATCAGTTCTGTCAAATGCTTCTGTTCCCCGCTGAAACCGCGCGCGACGTATGTCGCCCCGGCGGCCAGCGCCAATGCCAGCGGACTTAGAGGCGTCTCAATATTTCCGTAGGGCATGCTCTTTGTCTTCATGCCGATGCGGCTGGTCGGTGATGTCTGGCCAGTGGTGAGCCCGTAAATCTGGTTGTCCATCACGATGTACGTCAGGTCCACGTTGCGGCGGATCGTGTGGATAAAATGATTGCAGCCAATTCCAAATCCGTCGCCATCGCCGCCTGTGACCAGCACCGTCATGGCGTGGTTCGCAAGCTTCATCCCTGTGGCCACCGGCAACGAACGGCCATGCAGCGTGTGCATACCGTAGGTCTCAATGAAGCCAGGAAAGTTCGACGAGCAACCGATGCCGCTAATCGTGGCTACTTCGTGTTTGGGAATTTGCAATTCCATCAATGCCTTTTGAACCGCGGCGAGCACGCCGAAATCGCCGCAGCCAGGACACCAGTCGGGGTCAACTCTCCCTTTAAAGTCCGACATCGCGATTGTCTTTGGAGCTATCCCAGCTACTTCAGTCGCCATCTTTCGATTCTCCTTTTACTAAAGAAGCGGTTGCCGTGGCTTACACCATAATTTCGTGAGCCGGCACAGACAGCTTTGTCTTGCCAGCTAACTGCTCTTTCACGGCTTCAACAATGTGGTGCGGAGCGAACGGCTCTCCGTCGTACTTGCGAATATTTCCGTCGGGAACAAAGCTGGTTTCGCTGCGCAGGTAGCGTGCAAACTGACCGCTGAAGTTGTTTTCTACGATGATGGTGTGGCGCGCGCCATGCAACAGATCCAGAATCGCGTCACCGTGCAACGGCACCAGCCAGCGCACGATCAAGAAATTCGCGGAGATCCCCTGCTCGCCGAGCAATTCGCAGGCTTCGTCGATCACCCCGTAGGTCGAACCCCACCCAATCAGCGTCACATCGGCATTGGCTGGCCCATGCAGTTCTGGTGGTGGTACTGCGGCCGCGATCCCGTCCACCTTGCGCATGCGCTTTTCCATCATGGCGCGTCGTTTACTGGAGTTGGTGTATTCGTCGCTGATCAGCACGCCATCTTCATCGTGCTCGTCGCTTGAGACAACGTGGGTGTAGCCGGGCAGGCCGGGTATAGCCCGCGGAGAAACTCCGCTCTCGGTAATCTTGTATCGCTTGTAGGGCTCGTGGTCGCCGGTCCCGTTCGATGTGATCAACTCCCCGCGATCGATCACAGGCGCAAAGTCGAGCAGCTTGGGGTCGACGCTGAGGCGTCCCTCAGAAAGCAACAAATCGCAGAGGACAATTCCAGGGCACTGGAACTTTTCTGCGACATTGAAAATCTCTGGAATCAGTTTGAAGCAATCGGCAATGTCGAGCGGCGCTGCAATCACTTTTGGATAATCGCCAAAGCCTGCGCCCAGCATTTGCCAGAGATCACCCTGCTCGGTCTTCGTCGGCACTCCTGTCGACGGACCCGCGCGCTGGCAATCAATCACCACGATCGGAATTTCCGCCTGCGCCGAAAGTCCCATCCCCTCGCTCATCAACGCGAAGCCGCCGCCAGAGGTTGCACACATCGCGCGAACGCCGGCGTGGGCCGCGCCAATCGCCATGGTGACCACGCCAATCTCATCTTCTACCTGGCGCACCATGATTTCTGCCTGGCGCGCATGGCTCGCCATCCAGTGCAGCACGCCGGTTGCCGGACTCATGGGATATGCCGAATAAAATTTGACACCAGCCGCGGCGCCTCCCATCGCCATGGCGACGTTGCCGCTCAACACGGCATAACGCGCATCGGTCATTGGAAGCGCCCAAGCAAATGGCTTGAAATGCTCAGTAGCGTAGTCGTATCCGGCTCGCGCAAGACCGACGTTTTCATCGATGACGGACTTTTCCTTCTTTCGAAATTGCTCCGCCAGCACGCTCTCCAGCGCCGGAAATCCGATGCCCATCATGCTCAGCGCGGCGCCAATGGCAATCGTATTCTGTCCCACTTTGTTGCGAGTGATGTCCGCCATTTTCGAGACCGGCATGGGGCAAAGCTGGACACCTGCGGCCGGAGTGCCCGGCTGGACCAGGTCAGCGTTGTAGAGACACGCGCCACCGGACGTCAGCAGGCGAAGATGCCGATCCATTGTGTCTTGATTCAGCGGGATCAGCAGATCCAAATGATCGCCGGTGTTGGAGATTTTCTGTGGGCCGGTTCGAATGGTAAGAAAAGTGTGGCCACCGCGAATAATGGATTGGTAAGCGTTGTAGGCATTCAAATGCAGCCCGCGGCGGCTAAATATCTTCGCGAAAATGTCGCCCGGCGTAGCCACGCCCTGGCCCGCGGCACCCCCGATCCCTACAGCGAACGATCGACTCATACGCGTCTCCCGGAGCTTTCTCAGATTGTTTCGCGCCCACGGATAGTTCATCTATTTAGACTTGCGGCGGTCTAAAAGGTTCACAAACGCGAGCAGGATTCAGTTGTGTGCATCGTAGCCTCTGCGATGCAAGACGGTCAACAGGTCTTTGTCTTAAGAAATTTCCGGACGCTCACGCGTTTTAATCAATCCTTTGGGCTGTCAAGCGCGTACGATGGTTCAAGCTCTGCGGCCAATTCTCCCCCCAATCAATTAGAAGTCCGTTTTCAGAGGAGACAATCCCGTGACAACAGTCCCGCCACAACCCGATCAAATACTGCAGGTCGGCCTTGCCTTCTGGTCTTCAAAAACGCTTTTAAGTGCTGTCGAAATGGAAGTCTTTACCGAGCTGGCGAAGGGCCCTCAGGACCTGCAATCCCTGACCGGGCGCCTGGGGCTGCATCCACGGTCTGCCCGCGATTTTCTCGATGCGCTGGTGGCATTGGGATTTCTCGAGCGCCACGGCGGAACATATTCCAATACGCCATCAACTGACTACTTCCTGGACAAAGGTAAGCCGTCGTATATCGGCGGAATGCTGGAAATGGCGAACGGTCGTCTGTTTGGCCATTGGAATAAACTGACCACGGCCCTGCGTACCGGTCAACCTCAAAATGAGGCAGCGCACGGCGACCCTGATGTCTTCGGCACCATCTACTCCGATCCACAGCGGCTCAAGGGATTTCTACGAGCCATGACTGGGATCAGCCGCGGCGCCAACATCGCCATCGCCTCGCGGTTTCCCTGGGCGAATTATAAAAGCGTGTCTGACGCCGGCGCCGCGCAAGGCGACCTGATCGTTCAGGTGACGCTCAGGAATACCCATCTTTCCGCCGTCGGTTTCGACCTGGCCGAGGTTGCGCCCATCTTCGAGCAGTATGTCGAAGACCATGGACTGTCCTCCCGGGTGCGCTTCCAGGCTGGCAATTTTTTCCGTGATCCTTTGCCTCAAACCGATGTGATTATGATGGGTCACATTCTCCATGACTGGAACCTGGAGGAGAAGCGCTTCCTGATTCGCAAAGCCTGGGAGGCTC
>JAJXZK010000299.1 GCA_021780095.1 Acidobacteriota bacterium
CCAGATCGACACAACCACGGGAACGGTGAAGCTGCGCGCACTTTTTCCGAATAAAAATGAGGCGTTGTTTCCCAACCTCTTCGTCAATGCAAAACTTCTGGTCAATACTCTCCACGGTGTAACCCTGGTACCCAGCTCGGCGGTCCAACAGAACGGCGATGTCTCCTATGTGTTTGTGATCCGCGACGGCACGGCACATATGCAGAATGTGAAGGCTGGAATTTCGGAATCCGGCGAGACCGTGGTCGAGGGAGTGAATCCCGGAGATGTCCTAGCGGACAGCAGCTTTCAAAAGCTGCAAGAGAAATCGAAAGTCGTGCTCTCAAAGACGCCGCTTCCGGCCACCACGAGCGGGAGCAATGCTCCGTGAACCCTTCGCGCCCTTTTATTCTGCGGCCGGTAGCGACCTCGCTGCTGATGGCCGCGATCATGCTCGTCGGTATCGTCAGCTATACCCAGCTGCCGGTTTCCGCATTGCCTGAGGTGGATTACCCGACGATCCAGGTAGTGACTTTTTATCCCGGGGCCAGCCCGGATGTAATGGCGACCACCGTGACCGCCCCCCTGGAGCGCCAATTTGGCGAGATGCAAGGACTCAGCCAAATGACCTCCACCAGCTCCGGCGCGACATCCGTCATTGTGCTGCAGTTCAACCTAAGCCTCGAGATGGACATAGCCGAGCAAGAGGTGCAATCCGGGATCAACGCCGCGCAAAGTTACTTGCCATCGAACCTGCCGGCGCCGCCGATTTACAACAAGACGAATCCTGCCTATGCGCCCGTGCTGACGCTGGCCGTGTCTTCCAAGACCAGGCCGTTGCCGCAGGTGGAAGACATGGTGGATACGCGCCTGGTTCCGAAACTTTCGCAATTGAATGGCGTCGGCCTGGTCAGCATCAGCGGCGGGCAAAAACCGGCGGTGCGAATCCAGTTGAATCCGGCGCAATTGCAATCCTATGGAATCGATGTGGAAGCCGTGCGCACGGCGTTGACACAGGCGAGCGTGAATGCGGCCAAAGGCAACTTCGACGGACCCAGGAAGGACTACCAGATTGACGCCAACGATCAGCTGGTGAGCAGCGGAGATTACCAGAATATTGTCATTGCATATCGGAACAATTCGCCGGTGCTGCTGAAGGACGTTGCGAACGTAGTTAACGGGGTCGAGAACACAAAGCAAGCCGCGTGGATGAATGAAACTCCGGCGGTGATTGTGAATATTCAAAGGCAGCCAGGTGCAAACACCATCAGCGTCGTCAAGAGCATCACGCGATTGATGCCACAGCTGAAAACGACGCTTCCGGCGGGAATCGATGTCACCACACTGACCGATCTGACCACGGGCATCAAGGCATCCGTGTCGGATGTGGAATTCGAACTGATGCTGACGATCGTTCTGGTGGTCCTGGTCATTTTTTTATTTCTTCGTAATTTTTCGGCGACGATTATTCCGAGCGTGGCTGTGCCTCTCTCCATCGTGGGAACGTTTGCGGCGATGTACGCGCTGGGCTATAGCCTCGACAATCTTTCGCTGATGGCGCTCACCATCTCCACGGGATTTGTAGTGGATGACGCCATTGTGATGATCGAGAACATATCGCGCTTTCTTGAAGAAGGCCACTCCCCCATGCAGGCGGCGCTAGAGGGCGCGGAACAAATCGGCTTCACCATTCTTTCTTTGACGGTATCGCTGATTGCAGTGCTGATTCCACTTCTGTTTATGGGGGGAATCGTCGGCCGTCTGTTCCGCGAATTCGCCGTCACTTTGGCGGTGACCATCATCATCTCCGCAGCCGTCTCCCTGACCCTGACGCCGATGATGTGCTCCCGCATTCTGCGGCACACACCGGACTCGCAACAGGGCCGGTTTTATCAGGCTTCGGAACGCGTATTTGAACGCATGATCGCGTTTTATGGGCGCACGCTGAAGATAGTTCTGGAGTATCAGGCTGCCACGCTGCTGGTGGCGGTGGGAACGCTGGTGCTGACGATCCTTCTCTACATCATCATTCCCAAGGGATTTTTTCCGGTGCAGGATACGGGCGTGATCCAGGCCATCTCGCAAGCGCCGCAAAGCATTTCCTTTTCAGCGATGGCGAAGAAACAGCAGGAGGTGGCAAAGATTGTGCTGCAGGACTCGGCAGTGCAAAGCCTATCGTCCTTTATTGGCGCGGACGGCACCAATACCACGCTGAACAGCGGGCGCATGTCGATCGATCTGAAACCTCTGTCAGATCGCAGTCTGAGCGCATCGGACGTGATTCGGCGGCTGAACTCGAAATTGCAGCAGGTGGAAGGAATTCGGCTGTATATGCAGCCCGTGCAGGACATCACGGTGGACGACCGCGTGAGCCGCACTCAATATCAGTACACTCTGGAAGATCCGAACGTGGATGAGTTGAACGAATGGACAAACCGTTTCGTCGCCAAGCTGGATCAGCTGCCGGAACTGGAAGACGTGGCCACGGATCAGCAGACGGGTGGCCTGGCGGTTACGCTGGCGATTGACCGCGTGACGGCCTCTCGACTGGGCATTGCCCCGGCCACCATTGACAACGCTCTATATGACAACTTTGGCCAACGCCAGATCAACACTATGTACACGCAGCTGAATCAATATCACGTGATCATGGAAGCCCAGCCGCAGTTCCAGAAAGATCCTGAGAAGCTGAGCAAGATCTACATTCAGGCGAACGCATCCTCCGGCGCGTCGGGTGCGGGAGCCACTTCTTCGTACGCATCCTCGGCATCGGCTTCGGCGGGCTCGAACGCGACGACGACCGGCATCCTCTACACTCCATCCTCGGGTATTTTGAACCCGCCGACGAACGCGCTGACTGGACAAAGCACCCTCGGGACAGGGATCAGCTCGCCGAACACAGCCACAAGCACGACCCTCAGCAACGCGGTTCCACTCAGCGCCTTCAGCCATTTCGTGAAGAGCACAGAATCGCTTTCGATCAATCATCAGGGACAATTCCCCGCCGTCACGGTTTCGTTCAACCTTGCGCCAAATGCGTCCCTGGGCAGCGCCATTACAGCGATTCAAAGCGTGCAGAAGAATCTGAACATGCCGCCCACGGTGCAAGCGGCCTTCCAGGGAACGGCGGCGGCGTTTGAAAGCTCTCTCTCCAATGAAGCGCTGTTGATCCTGGCAGCGCTGGTGGCCGTGTACATCGTTCTTGGAGTGCTGTACGAGAGCTTTATCCATCCGATCACGATTCTTTCGACGTTGCCATCAGCCGGTGTAGGCGCGCTGCTGGCGCTGATTCTGTTTGGGCAGAACCTGAGCGTCGTCGCGATTATTGGCATTATTCTGCTGATCGGCATTGTGAAAAAGAACGGCATCATGATGGTCGACTTCGCGCTGGAGGGAGAGCGGCAGCACGGAAAGAACGCGACGGACGCGATCTATGATGCGTGCCTGCTGCGATTCCGGCCCATCATGATGACCACGATGGCAGCGTTGCTGGCGGGAATTCCGTTGGCCTTCGGCCACGGTTATGGATCGGAGATCCGGCGACCGCTGGGTATCGCCATGGTAGGCGGGTTGTTGTTGAGCCAGGTATTGACGCTGTACACGACGCCGGTCATTTATATTTTCTTCGACAACCTGGCGCAGCGTTTGGCGCACTCAAAGAAAGTGCGTAACGCCGGCAACGAGCCGCAGGCAGGGCCGGCATGAACATCTCTGAACCGTTCATCCGACGCCCGGTCGCGACCACCCTGCTGACCATAGCCATCGCAATCGCGGGAGCGATTGCCTTCACCGTGTTGCCGGTTTCACCACTGCCTCAGATCGACTTTCCTACAATTTCCGTTCAAGCGGGCCTGCCTGGGGCAAGCGCTCAGATCATGGCATCTTCGGTGGCCACACCGCTGGAACGACAGTTGGGGCATATCGCTGGGATCACGGAGATGACTTCGTCCAGCCAGCTTGGAAACACCTCGATCACGA
>JAJXZK010000415.1 GCA_021780095.1 Acidobacteriota bacterium
TCGCCCGCCACAAGTTTGGAATTCTGCACGTCCTCGACCTGCGCCAGACACTCCAGAACAAAGGCATTCAACTCGGCTCCGACTGCCGCGTTTACGATGTCTGCAATCCCCACGCCGCCGCCGCTGCGCTGCGCGCCGACATGCGCGTCTCCGCCGTTCTTCCCTGCCGCATCTCCGTCTTCGCCCAGCCCGGCGGATCTCTCATCTCCACCGTCCTGCCCTTCGACCTGTTTGCCGCCACCGGCTTGCAGGGAGCGGAAGATCTCGCCGCAGAAGTTCAGCGCGAACTCATCGCCATCATCGACGAAACCGCGTAAGCCGGTGCCCCATGCAAGCCTCCGGGGTCCCCCGCGAGCGATTCTTGCTCGCTGAAGTGGAAGTCCTCCGTTGGCTTGAGTGGGATCGTTTCCACTCTGAAAAAATCCGCGCCGTCTCGCCCCCGCCCTACGCCAGCGCCATATTCAAATTCTCAATCGCTTCGTCAATCTCCTGCGTGCTCTTATATCCCACCGTCACGCTGTCCACGCCAGCATTGCGAAACGCAAACCGCATCGCTTTCTGCCGGTCTTCGCGATTGAACACGCCCTCACCCACCAGCTTCATGCTGATCACGCCCATGCCCTTGGCCCGCGCCTGCTCTACATGCTTCACTACTTCCGGCACATTGCCCAGGCCATCGGTCGCGTAATCCTCCGCATCCATGCGCACACCTTTATGGTTCATCCGGATCATGGCCACATCCAGCCAGGAATCTCCCGGCACCTGCCGCAGCGCCGGCAGCCCATGCACACTCGCGCCGCGCGACAGCACCGCCTTCTTATGCTCCGCTTCATCAATGCCGTCCTGCCATGCCATCGTATCCACCGGCCATGTTCCAGAGTGTTGCCAGTGCAGCAGCAGTATGTCGAAATATTCCGTCCTCGCCTGCCGCCGCAGCTCATCAATCTTCTGCATCGCATTCACGCCCGGCGTGGTCGTCACCTTCGACATCAACTGGTAGCTCTCGCGCGGCACGCCCTGCAACGCGATCCCCAGCATGCGATGCATATCGTCATACGATTCCGCCGTCTCAAAGAAGCGAATCCCGCGCTCATGCGCATATCGCACCTGCCGCGTAAATTCCTTCTGCCCCAGCGCGCGCTGCACCTGCCCACTCATCGTCCCCGTGCCAAACGCCAGCCGCGTCACCCGCACGTTCGACTTGCCCAGCGTCACCATGTCCGTCGCCGTTCGCCGCTCCGCCTTCAACGGCAAACTTCCGACACTCGCCAGCGCACCCACCGCCAGCCCCGCCTTCACAAATTCCCGTCTGGAGTAAGGACTCATCAACCACCCCCACGCAGCTATCCCGGCGCAACCCCGCCGTTGGCTTTTTATTCTAAGCCTCAGGTCGCGTCTCCGACCGCCACATAAATTTCCGCCGCATACGTTTTAGGATTCGAACATTTGTTGTCAGGATGTGTGTTGCAGAAACTACAGGGGGAGGGTTGTCTTGCGGAGCCTCTACTTCCATTCCCAAATCTTTGAAACCGTGTTGCCGGAGCCATCCACATCGTATTCAAACGCTCCACACGCATTGTTCAGCCGCGCCAGCTTTTGCGAAGCCGTCTTGAAAAACAACATCCCGCGATAGCTCGTGGAGCTTTCCGCCCCAAACTTGCCGAACCCCTTTGCCGTCCAGGTGATGGCCTCGCCCTCCTGCGTCATGTTCACTCCCTGGCCTTCGCCAGAAATCGAGCCATCTGCCCCAATCACCGACGTGTATGTTCCCAGCCCACTCGTCGCAACTCCCAGCATGTGGCCGCTGTCTTCAAACGTCACTTCTACCGTTGTCGGATCTGTCGAAGTTACCCGCCTCACCAATCGTTTGCCTTTGGTTTCGCCAATCTGTTCGCCGATCATTCCTCATCCTCCTTCGCCGAGCCTCTACGTGCGAGTCTCAAGCTGGCCAATTCTACGCTCCACGCGCACGACCCATCCACCGGGTGGCCCAGCCTAAGCTACAAGCAAGCGACTTCACCCGTGACTCAGGGCGCCCCATTCCAATCCCATTGACCAAAATGGCGACTGAAGCCTACCATCGCTCACCCGCCGGGGGTGCGAATGGAGCGCGCTCAATTGCACTTCTCCACACCTTAGTTTTTGTCAGGTATATCGGGGCAATTGCCGAGTTACTAAGGTCGCCAGACAGGCTCAAATACGCAGTCTCCCTGCAATGAGTGAAACTTTCCCCCGACAAGTGGGTCTCAAGGAGTAGGTTAAATTCGGAACACGCGTTCGTGGATATTCCAATGAAGCTATCAATGGTGTCAATATGCGCGACCGCCTTGTTTGTGCTGGCTGCCCCTCTTGAATTAACCGCCCAGGGGAACCTAGCCCCCTCCACCGTTCCAACCATCAAAGTGACATCCTCATTGGTGTTTCTGGATGTGACTGTACTGGATAAGAAGGGACGTCCCGTGGTGAGGGGTCTCACAAAAGACGACTTCACCATCACCGAGGACAACAAACCGCAAACCATCTTCTCCTTCCAATCCCCTGAAGCGGGCAGAAGAACCAAAGGCGGCGACAACGAGAATCCGAATGGAGAAGCTCCAAAGACGATCCTGGTGATGGATCGGCTCAACTCGAGTTTCTCGGATTTCGCCTACATCCGCCACGCCGTAGAGCAGTTCCTCAAGGCACAGCACTCCACGCTGGCGTCTCCCACGGAGCTCCTGATCTTAGGGAACGAATCTCTGGAATTGGTGCAAAGCTTCACGCGAAGTCGCGCGCAGTTGCTGGAAGCGGTCGAACAACTGCCGCCGGTATTGCCCTACAAATTTGTGAGCGGGTCATTCGCCGCGGAACGGGCTGGCCAGTCGCTCGAGGCCTTGGACCAAATCGCACTACAGAACAAAGGCGTCCCAGGACGAAAAAATATTGTGTGGGTCGGCCGCGGAACCCCTGCTTTGTATCTGGAAAACGCCAGTCTCCCCAGCGACTTCGTAGCGCAGATGAAACAAAACGTACACGCGACAACAAATATGCTGGTGCATGCGCGCATCAGTCTGTTTGTCATTTATCCGGGATTGTCCGTTCGCTATGGCGCGATGACCCTGACCGAGTCGGATTCAGTAACCGATCTCGGCGACTCGGATCCCTTTGCCGGCGACATCAACTTCGGACTGCTCTCCAATGAAACCGGCGGCAAATTGTTTTACAACCACAACAATGTGGCCATGGAGATGAAGGAATCCGAACGGATGGGCTCGCACTACTACACACTGACCTATCAGCCGCAAAACGAGACGCAGGACGGAAAATTTCGTCGCATCCGAGTGGCCCTGCGCAATCCTAATTTGCGGGCAGTCACGAAAGCTGGTTATTACGCGGAAGATGCGCGCGCCCCGATCGATGCACGACAGCAGCGGTTGATGAGGCTTTCTGAGGCCGTGCAGTCCACCATCCCCTTCAACTCCTTAAACTTGGCACTGTCGAGTGTGGTGCGCCATCCCGATACCCAAACGGTCGGATTCACGGTTGACGTGGAATCGAAGAATCTTAAGTTTGATCCAACACAAAATGGGACCAGCACCGCGCAGCTGATTGTAGCCGCCGCCAGCCTGAATCAGGACGGAAATGTTCTCGCCTCAAAAACGCAAACGGTGACACTCATCGCCCACTCGTCGGATCCGGCGAATCTGCCGGAAGTTGCATCGCAGTTCCCTTTCATGATTCGCATCCCGATCAAGACCAGCACCGTCAGAGTCATCGTGCAACAACAAGAGGGCGGACGCATCGGTTCAGCCGAATTAAGTCGAACGGCCCTGCTCGCCGCACCAGCAACAAATTCGGCGAGTAGTCCCATCCCCACGCGGGGATCATCCGCCCACCCCATCCGCCACAAGCACCTTTCCGCGCAAGCACGATGAAATCCACGTCAGCTTTTATTTCTTCATCGCCGAAGCC
>JAJXZK010000386.1 GCA_021780095.1 Acidobacteriota bacterium
GCCGCAATTGAGCAGAGTCGCGCGCCTGTGAATTTGAAGTACAAGGCGTTCCTGCTGATCACGGCGCGTCCCTCCACGGTGCAGGCAGCGCGAGTCGGCGAACCGAGTCTAAGCAATCCGCCAGAAATTATTGCTCCGGCACTTGTGAAGGCGGAGATGGAAGATCTTCGCTGGGCGATCAAGCCCGAGGGTAAGCCAGCCCCCTCCGTTGCCGGCACATCAAACATCTTGAAGACGGCTGTTGCATCCAACGATTCTGGCGCGATCGGGGAGACGCAACCTGCGTCGAACGGACTGCAGATGAACGACATTTCCGGCGACAACGGCGTGAGCGGAAGCGTGATCAACAACTCCGACCAGAACCAGCCAACGCAACCGTCGCCGCCGAATGCAGGGGAACCGCCGGTTGGGGCGCAATCGGGTTCTCCCGCAACTGGGCCCGCCGGGGGCGGGAACGGCGCTCCGTTAGTCCCACCGGCAAATGCCACGGACACCGCCGGGAATCCGGCGCAGTGGCCTTCGGCACGCAAGGATAATGGTGGATTACAGACCGTTGCGCCGCCGAACAGCACCCCTCTTCCCGCAGTGCAAAAGGCAGCGCCCGCACCGGGTCAGGTGAACGATGTTACCCACACGGGCCAGCCGATCAACACGGTCAATCAGACGACGGCCACCATTGGAAAGAAAAAGAAGAAGAATCCCAAGCCGCGATTTGAGGGCAAGGAAGAATCTTCCAGTACTCACAAGAAGAAGAAGGGCTTGCACAAGCTGAATCCGTTTTAGTCCAGCGGGCAGACAGGCGGCGGCATCGCACAGGCGGCGCTGCTGCCTGTCGGCGCAAATCGCACTTCTCTTCCACTTGATAGGAGTATGCGTTGCGGCGTTCGAGATTTTCTGTCTCACTATTTAATTCGAGCTGGCTTGGCATTCTTCTGCTTGGAATCAGTTTGCCGTTCGGTGCCCAGGCGCAGCCATCTGCAGACAACCGGAAGCCTCCACAACTGCCGCAAACTCCCGAAGTTCACGCGGATCATTCCGTCACCTTCTATTTCTATGATCCCGGGGCAAATCAGGTCGAACTGAGCATGGATGGGTACGCTGGCGGACGGACCATGACGAAGGACGATCGCGGTGTGTGGAGCCTGACGGTTCCACCGCTGCAGCCGGACCTCTATGACTACCTCTTCGTCGCCGATGGCGTGGCTACGCTCGATCCGTCCAATGCGAAAGTCAATCCAAATCTGCGAAACCCGTCAAATGTTTTCGAGGTTCGCGGACCGCAGCCTGAGCTATGGGATATGCAGGATGTTCCGCACGGGATTGTCCATCATCACTTTTACAAATCGGCAATTATTGGTGACCAGCGAGACTATTTTGTCTACACGCCGCCTTCCTACAATCCTCGCGGCCATCAGAAATATCCTGTGTTGTATCTGCTGCATGGCTATACCGACGATGCCCGCGGATGGACGGCGCTGGGTCGCGCGAATGTAATCCTCGACAATTTAATTGCGGAAGGCAAAGCCAAGCCGATGATCGTCGTGATGACGCTGGGCTATGGCGCACCGGAAATCGTCATGGGACCGCGAGCCTCGTTGAACGGCACCGCATTGCGGAAGAAGAACTACGATTTGTTCACGCAGGCGCTGCTCACGGAAGTGATCCCTCAAGTGCAGTCGATGTACAAGGCTTCCACCAAGCGCGACGATCATGCAATTGCGGGGCTGTCCATGGGCGGCGCGGAAAGTCTGCTGACCGGCTTGAATCATATCTATACCTTCGCATGGGTCGGCTCCTTCAGCGCGGGCGGACTGGATCCGGACTATGCCCAGGATTTTCCGACGTTGAACGCAAGCAGCGCGTCGCGTCTGCGACTGCTGTGGGTCGCTTGCGGCAAGGATGATCGCTATGTCGGCAAAACTCCCCTGATCACGCTGAATAGGCAACTGGTCGCGTGGCTGCGCTCGAACAATATTCCGGTGACGTTCGTTGAAACTCCGGGCATGCACGAGTGGCCGGTCTGGCGCAAAAATCTGATCCAGTATTCTCAGCTGCTGTTTCAGTCGAAGTAAATACATTCGCAACTGTTTCCGCGCGCTAGCGATGCAGAATCGCCGCTGTGCTATCGTGAAAATTGGCCTCCCACGCAGTACCCGGCCTCCCTGACACCATGCCTCGTGAACTTCCTAAAGCCTACGACCCGACTGCTATCGAAGATCGATGGGCAGAGTATTGGGTGCGTGAACGCCTCTTTGAGGTTCCGACTCCGGAGAAGCTCGATGGGCTTCCGCCCAGATTCACGCTTCTTCTGCCTCCGCCGAATGTGACCGGCCGACTGCACATGGGCCACATGCTCAATCAGACGGAAATGGACATTCTAACCCGCTGGCACCGGATGCGCGGTGAGCTTTCTCTGTGGGTTCCGGGAACCGACCACGCCGGCATTGCCACGCAGATGATGGTGGAGCGCCAGGTTGTGAAAGAAGGAAAAACGCGGCAGGAGCTGGGTCGTGAAGCCTTCGTCGACCGGGTTTGGGAGTGGAAGCAGGAATATGGCGGCGCCATCCTCGACCAGATGAAACGCCTGGGCGCGAGCGTGGATTGGTCGCGCGAATATTTCACCATGGATGAGCGACTCTCCATCGCGGTGAAAGAAGCATTCGTCCGCCTTTACGAACAGGGACTCATTTATCGCGGCGCCTACATTGTGAACTGGTGCCCGCGTTGCCAGACCGCCATCAGCGACCTGGAAGTAGTGCATGAGGAGCAGCAAGGCAAGCTGTACGAGATCCGCTATCCGCTGGTGGATGGTCCCGAAAGTGTTACCATCGCGACCACCCGGCCAGAGACCATGCTGGGCGATGTTGCAGTCGTTGTGAATCCGACCGACGCGCGCTATCTGCATCTGCAGGGGAAAAAGCTGCGCTTGCCGCTGACGGACCGCGAGATTCCGATCCTACCGGACGAATGGGCAAATCCGGAGTTCGGCACAGGCGCGGTGAAGGTGACGCCGGCGCATGATCCAAATGATTTTGCGATTGCCGAGCGACATAAGCTGCCGTCGATCGTGGTGATGGACGAGACCGCGCATATGAATGCCGAAGCGGGTGTTTATGCGGGCCTGGACCGGTATGAAGCGCGCAAGCGTATTCTGGCCGATCTGGAACAGCAGGGCCTCCTGGTCGCCGTGAAGGACTATGTCAACTCCATTGGCAAGTGCGACCGCTGCAAAACGGTGGTCGAGCCGCGACTGTCGACGCAATGGTTCATCAAGATTCAGCCGCTGGCAGACAAGGCCATCGAGGCGGTGGAGACGGGCGTCATTCGCTTTACGCCGGAGCAATATAAAAAGACCTATTTCGAGTGGATGCGCAATATCCACGACTGGTGCATCTCGCGCCAGCTGTGGTGGGGGCATCGCATTCCTGCGTGGCATTGCGCGAATTGCCGCGAAATGACGGTGGCGCGTGAGGCCCCCGCAGCCTGTTCGCATTGCGGGTCGCCAGGGCGACAAAAGTTGACGCAGGAAACGGACGTGCTCGATACATGGTTCTCTTCCGGTCTGCTGCCCTTTACTGTGTTTGGCTGGCCGGCGCAGACGACGGATTTGGCGGCGTTTTATCCCACGCAACTGCTGGTCACAGGTTTTGACATTCTGTTTTTCTGGGTGGCGCGCATGATCATGCTGGGCTGCCATTTCATGCTCGACGTGCCAATGCCCGATGGTTCGAAGCGCACACTGGCGGACGCTGTCCCATTTCGCGAGGTCTATATCCACGCGCTCGTCCGCGATGCCGACCGTCAGAAAATGTCGAAGACCAAAGGCAACGTCATCGACCCGATTGAAATTATTCATCAATACGGTACGGATGCAGTGCGGTTTACGCTGGCGTCCATGGCCTCGCCGGGGACGGACATTGCTTTCAGCGAGGC
>JAJXZK010000146.1 GCA_021780095.1 Acidobacteriota bacterium
GTTAGGGACTCATGGCGATTGTGCGTCCTCGGCCCAATGTCTACATGTTCGCCCAGCACGGCATAGGCTCCGATGGAAACGTCCTCCGCCAGTTTGACGCTGGAGGCAAGAACAGCGGTGCGATGCACGCCTGTGCTGGCCTTCGCCGCCCGCAACAATTGCGATGCCTTGGCAAAGGCCAGCCGAGGTTGTGCCACCAGCAACAATGGCTTGTTCAGCGGCCTCGCTTGCGAGAGAAGCGCCTTGGCAATCTGTGGCGTCACCAGCACCGCAGCCGCCGCCGACACCAGCGCTTCCTGCAACGTGGCTTCGTTCTCAGCAAACGTCAGGGAAGTCCGAGTGGCATTGCGCACGCTGGCCACGCGCTCCACAGAGTCTGCCGGCGGACGATCTTCCGGGTTGATCGGCTTCGCGCACGGCATGTATTCCGCCTGCAGCGCGTCCGCGAGTTGCCGCAACGTCACCATAGCGCTATGGTAGCCGAGGGCGGCCAATCCGGCAGAAGGAAGATGGGGCGCAAAGTGAGTCCATCGGCGTGCCCCAGGTTCGCGCCGCGAGTCTGAAACTGAAAGCATACCGTCATTGTTGCAATGCTCAGTAGAGTGGTAGCTCCCCGGGCGGCCGCGTTTTCCATCGACGATGAACCCACAGCCATTGCTCCGGATATCGCCGGATTACATCCTCCAGCGCAGTTGTAAACATCTGTGTATTCGTCCTAGCGTCGCGCTCCGCATCGCCGGTATCCACGAGTTGCAACTCCGGCAGGAAATGCAATACATACCTTTTTTCTGCCGGCTCCCACACCAGAAAGCCCGGCAGAACCGCCGCTCCCGTGCGCAGTGCCACCCGGGCCACGCCCGATGCCGTACACGCCGCGTGCCCGAAGAAATCCACAAACACGCCCTGCGGCGGCGTCATGTTGGTGTCCATCAATACGCCGACAGTTTCCCCCGCTCGCATCGCCGCGATCAATCCTCGGGCAAAATCATCCTTCGGCAGCACGCGATTTCCATGTTGCGTGCGAATATCATTCACCAGCCGATTGACCCACGGATTATCCAGCTTCCGAATGACCATGCCCATCGGATAGCCCGCGAGCGAATGATAAAAACTCGACATCTCCCACGCGCCTAGGTGTCCGGTCAGCACCAGCACGCCCTGGCCGCGTTGCTTCGCCGCCAGGTAATGCTCCAGGCCCTCATAGCGGATGAACTGGCTGGCGCGTTGTAATGTGTATGCCGGCATGTGACAAAATTCCGCCAGCTGCCACCCCAATTGCCGATACATTCCGCGCAGAATCGATTCGCGCTCGGCCTCCGGCTTCCCTGGAAACGCCAGCGCCAGGTTTCTCAGCCCCACGCGTCGAAGTCGCGGCGTCGCTGCATACGCCACCCAGCCCATCACCGCTCCGACCTTCCGCACCGCTCCGCGCGGAAATAGCCCCAGCGTCTTCACCAGCAACCATACCAATCCGAACTCGAATCTTTGCCGCATCGTGGAGTGAATCGATTTTATTGGAGATTGCGACAACTGGCTCAAAATCGGCCATCCCTGCGAAAATCACGGCGAAGTCCTCAGCCTCGCATCCCCATCCCCAGTGTGCAACGTTCTGCGCACATGTGCCAACGTTCACAATGCACTGCCTCTCGACAAGATAGGTATGCTGTAGAGGTTCCCGCACCGTTGCGCAGGCCATCCTTGGCAACCGTTGCCCGCGAATGGTGCTCTAATAGAGCAGTAAGCAAGCAAAATAAGTGCGCACACCGCGCGACGGTATGCGAGTCTGGAGTTCATTATGGATACATGGAAATTTTGGATGGCATTTGGGGTGGGTGTAGCAGCCGGAGCCGCAGTCGCGCTCCTCTACGCTCCGCAACCTGGCGACCGGACCCGCAAGCAGATCAAACGCGGGCTGGAAGATGCATCGGATCAAATTAAAACAACGGCCGAGGATTTCAGCGAAAAGGCGGAGCAATACGGCAAGCAGGCGGAGCGCGTGATTCGTCGTGGACGCGAAGTCGTCGACGACACTCTGTCGAAGGCCGGATCGGTTGCCAGCAAAGTATCAGGATTTATTTAGAGCGCC
The DNA here is from genome assembly GCA_021780095.1 of Acidobacteriota bacterium. Next base: position 2,087 of record JAJXZK010000146.1, read on the forward strand.
GACCAAGGCTCTGACCATCCGAGTCGTGAGTTGTGTCGCCGTATAAGTGCGGGCCGCAAGCCCACAGACAGCCGTCAGGCTCATCGCATCATCGACGCCTGAAGTTTGGCTGGACAAACAAAAGAAGCTCCGCCACGGCGGAGCTTCTTTTGTTTCTGCAATGCTTCTATTTAGCTGCTGGAAAGCGCGATCCCTTCCGACGACCGTTCCGCGCCTTCGCTACCGATGGGCCGGTAGAACAATTGATTGTTTTCCAGGTAAACCTCAAGGAATGCAGGCCGTTCCTGGATGTTGCCGGCAATCAACGCCTCCGACAAAGGATCTTCCACGTACTTCTGTAGGGCTCTCCGCAGCGGCCGCGCCCCGTAGGTGCGATCCACCAGGGTTTTCTCCAGGATCCACTTCTTCGCGTCTTCCATCACAGAAATTGTGATGGCCTTCTGCGCCAGGTTTGCGTTCAGCTGCTGCACCAGCAACTCCATAATCTGGATCAGGTCCGCATCCGTCAGCGCCTGGAAGATGATGATTTCGTCCAGCCGATTCAGGAATTCTGGATTGAACGTCCGCTTTACCTCGTTCCGCACAAGGTCTTCAACCTTCTCGGCCACCGTGTCTTCCAGGTTCGACTGGAAGCCGAGTCCCTGCCGCTTCTGCAGGTGCCGTGCGCCGATGTTCGAAGTCATGATCAGAATCGTGTTCTTGAAGTCGACCGTGTTGCCCAGGCCATCGGTCAATTGTCCATCTTCAAACACCTGCAGCAGGATGTTGAAAATATCCGGATGCGCCTTCTCAATCTCATCCAGCAGCACAACCGAGTAGGGTGAGCGCTTCACGCGTTCCGTCAACTGACCGCCTTCCTCGTAGCCCACGTAGCCCGGAGGCGATCCGATTAGCTTTGAGACCGAATGCTTCTCCATATATTCCGACATATCGAACCGGATCAGCGCCTTGTCGCTGCCGAACAGGAAATTCGCCAGCGAACGCGCCACTTCAGTTTTGCCAACGCCCGTCGGTCCAAGGAACAGGAACGAGCCAATCGGACGGTTCGGTGATTTCAAGCCAGCACGAGAACGACGAATCGCCCGTGCAAGCGCCGAGATTGATTTCTCCTGCGAGATGATCCGCTTGTGCAGTTCTTCTTCCACGCGCAGCAGCTTCTGCGTCTCTTCCTCTTTGATGGAAGTAACGGGCACGCCAGTCCAGCGGCTCACCACATCTTCAATGTCTTCCCGCGTCACTACGCCCGCAGTCGAATCATCCAGATGATATTTGTCTCGCAGCGCGCGCAGGTTCTCGCGCTCTTTCCGTTCTTCATCGGAATAAAATCTCGCCTTCTCAAATTCATGATTCGCAATCGCGTTTTCCATGCGATGAACAATAAATTTGATCCGTTTCTGAATTTCCGTAATTTCTTCCGGCAGGGAAGTCTGGCGCAGCTTCACCCGCGCCCCAGCCTCGTCAATCAAATCAATCGCCTTGTCCGGCAGAAAACGATCCGGTATGTAGCGGCTGGAGTGATACACCGCGAACTGGATCGAATCGTCCGTATAGCTGACCGCGTGAAACTTCTCATAGCGGTCCTTGATCCCCATGATGATCTTCACCGCGTCTTCTTCATTCGGTGGCGGCACTTTCACCGCCTGAAAACGACGTTCCAGCGAGCGATCTTTCTCAATCGACTTGCGATATTCCGCAGGCGTAGTGGCCCCGATGCACTGGATCTCTCCACGCGACAACGCCGGCTTCAAAATGTTGGCAGCATCCAGCGAGCCTTCCGCCGAACCCGCGCCCACCAGCGTATGCAGTTCATCGATAAAGATGATGGAATTCTGGCTC
>JAJXZK010000380.1 GCA_021780095.1 Acidobacteriota bacterium
CCTCGACGCCCTCACTGGCGAAACCACCCCCGACGATATACTGAATCTGATCTTTTCCAGCTTCTGCATCGGGAAGTGATACGCGACGAGAGCGGACGCGGAATCCAGGGTCACATCCCTGCCTTCCAGAATGAACGATGCATGCTGAGCTTGTATTTCAGCTTCGGGCTTAACCTGTGCTCGACCCTGCCGAGACGATAACCAGCTAGCTTGGCGAGCGTGCGCAGCATGGCTGACGGAATCTGCGCTTTTTGATTGCGCCAGAGGAAATCCAATTCTGAAGCGATGAATCGGCGGCCCTCGCCACCGGCGCCGCCAAATTCCTTCAACAGCCAGGACTCCCGCGAATGCAGAACTCCAATGTCGAAGTATCGCCGGAAGTCCTGCCTGACGGTGTAAGAGTGCGAATGGTAGACAGGAGCGTCGGCAACGTAGGCAATGTCCCAACCGGCGAGGAGTAGGCGGGCGGCCGTGATCGTATCTTCGCCGAAGATCGTATTGACGGGAAATCCTCCGACGGCTTCGAGCGCGGTGCGACGGTACGCGGCAAAGGAGTTCGAGATAAATATAGTCTTGAATGCGAACTTCTCGCGATCGCGTAGGGTGCGAATATGCGATGTCTGCGGATAGTTGAACAGGCGCGCATGCGCTTCAATGGCATCAGCGCCTGGCCGCGGAAGCTGGCGTCCGTAGGCTGCGCCGACGGATGGATTGCTGAAGGCGGCCAGGAGATTGTTTAAGGCGTTCGGATTCGCAAGAATTGCATCCTGCGTCAGATACACCAAAACATCAGCATCTTTGTCGAGAGAGAGCGCGAGCTGACGAGTGGCGCCGTGGCCAAAGTCGCACCGTGCAATACGGATAAGCCTGTATCCGTCCGCGACTGCGAATTGTGCGGTGTCATCGTCGGATTCCGAATCGATGATAAGCACCTGCTGCGGAGAAAGACCTTGTAACCGTAATGCTGTGGAAAATGCATTCCAGAGCGTAGACGCATTCAACACGGGAACGCAAACGAAAATCTTGTCCTGGCTCATCTGGCGCCTTGTCTCTGAAGATATGCGGCAGGGGAAGAAATAGGAAGTAATGCAAGGATCCTTTATGGGAGATAAGCTCTGGCATGCGCGGATGCATAGCTCCAGGCCTCAGCAAAGGAGGCTCCTTGTCTGATCAGGCTAACGAGGACACCACAGAAGTAATATGCTGCGCGCAGTAGAGACCCCTTCTGTTTTCTGGCTACAAAATTCAGGCGGACCCTCTGGAAGAGAGCCTCTGGGGATTCATTGTGGGAATGCATCACAGTCAATCCCGACATGTAAAACAGCTTTCCACCTAATGCGAGATGTTTCAAGGCCCAGGCGTGGTCTTCGCTACCGTGAATTTCTGGAAAGGGGAGCCGTTCCCACGACGCCCGGGTCAAAGCAGAGCCGGCATTTGAAAATCCCGCTGGCTGGTTCATGGGGACAAAAACCTCAGAGCGAAAAGGAAACCGCTTTGCTAGTTGCGCCTTCTCATAGGTGCTGGACCCCGTTATCAGGTTGGGAACCTGTCTGAAATATGCCGCGCTGTATTTGTGAGCGTAAAGAATCTCGCAACAGCGTTCCAGCGCGTCGCTTTGTTCCAGGAAAACGTGCGCGGAGAGAAAGACAGCGATCGGTGCCCTCGAAAGGGACATGAGAAGGTTGCAACTTGAACCGAAGTTGAAGTCTTCGGGTTCAATTGTATACAGACCAACTTCAAGGTTACGTAAGAATTCGATGGTGCCATCGGTACTGCCGCTGTCAAGAAAGAGAATCTCTGCTTTAGGAAAGCAAGTTTGGGACGAGAGTCGATGCCAAAAGTCCGGCAATGCGGCGATCTCATTTCTGGTCCGCACCAGGACAGCCAGGGACGGAATGGCCGTTGCCGACGTTTTAAATTTCTTATAAGGAAGCTTCGGTGGCGTCACTGTTTACCTGTTCCGAGAAGTTACGGAAAAAGAAAATGATCCATACGACTTGCGTGATCACAGGAAGATAAAAGAGGTGATTAAAGAAAAGTGTAAGGATGACACATTGCGCGATGACAGCGTAGACGAGAGCGCCCCTGATTCCACGCCGATGCCAGCAGAATTCAGATATGAAGCCGAGAAAGATACTTAATCCAGCTACCCCGGGCCATCCGAAGTCCTGAAACGGCCCGATAAACGCAGTGCTCACGTTGAATGCCTGGGAGATCAAGGTGCCGCTAAATGCCTGAGACGCTTGCGCCGCGCTGCCATAGATTATGTTGCGCAGGATTGAGGGAAACAAAAGGGACGTTGTGTTTGGCAGCAGGAAATTATGGAGGGGAGTGGAGAGCCGCGCCGTGTTGATTAGATTTCCAAGCGGAGTCGTCATGTAAATGTATACCCAAAGCACGCCAGAAGGAAGCCAAGAGGGATAGCTCTTGGTTGGCAAGGCAAGCTTTCTGAAGGTAGAGGCCCCTGAACGAAAATCCCCAATATATCCGAATATGAGAATAACGAACACGGTAGAGATCGTGAGCTTCAAGAATGTCTGCCACCGCATCCCCTTAATGTAGATCCATAAAACCGCGGCCTCGATCAGGAAGACGATCATCATATTGCGAGTTACGACAATTACGGGCCAGACCAGTAGCCATGCCGGTATCCACAGATGGCGCTTGGCTCCGCTGATGACGAAGAGCGCAAACTCCGCGAGCCCCAAAGTAAGAATCAAGGAATTGAGCAGGCCATGGATAGACGGAATGCCAAAGTCAAAGTAAGTTTTCGAGCTTCCCTCAATTAGCCACAAAATTGGTAGACCACCACTGACGATTACCTCAAGGATTGTCGCAACCACCCAGAAGATGAACCAGCGTATGAGTTGTCGATGGACACGATCAACAGGAATCGAAGGTGTGTGCGATGAAAGCAGCGGTTTTCGTGGCGCCAATGTCCGAAGCGTCCCCAAAAGAGAGATGGTCAGAAAGAAGGGGATGTATAGCCAAAAAACGGCGTGCAGGACCTGAGTGTTGGAGAAGATGAGAAGTCTGCTTAGATGGAGAGAGTAGAGAAAGACAATCGAGCCCCAAACAGCGGTAAAGAGTGCCAGAGGGTGCAGAAGCAGCGGCTTCGAGGGGCGCAGAACTGTTTCAGGATTGTGCTTCTCAGATTGCATGATGCGCTGAAATCTCTTCTCTTGTTCTCAAATACTGAAGCTTCTCTGGAATCCGGTGTACTGCCGTTCGCATTTTTCCTCGGGTGCAACACAAGATTGCCTGGCGGGAGCCGTTACGTCTCTAATTTCTGCTGGGTCGCTCTTTGTAGAGCATGATCCATTCAGAGCATTTTCGTTCAAGTGAAAAGTGCTTGCATAGTCGTTCACGGTTGGCGGCCCCGATTGCCCAGCGGCGTTCCTGCTTTAAATTGATGACTTTGATCATCGCTTGGGCCAGTGCATCGGGATCTTTCGGAGGCACAACCAGGTCGCTTTCTCCAAGGAGCTCCTGGACGCCGCTGCATGCAGTCGCAACAACGGGCAGGCCGGACGCCATCGCCTCGCCGATGACCATGGGTAGCGCCTCCCATGCAGACGAGAGAACATATCCGTCTGCGGCGGCCATCAAGTCCGGAATGTCTGATCGGACGCCAAGCAGTGTGATTGCCTCACCGAGATGCATCGAAGCGATCATCTCCCGGCATGCATTATCGAGGGGGCCATCACCGGCGATGAACAACATTGTGTTTGGGCATAATGCCGTCACTCGCGCGAAAGCGGCGATCATGTTGGGATAGTCTTTGGCATCGCACAGCCTCCCCACGGCAAGCCACATAAAGGTCCCTTCACGCAAGCCAATTTCCTTACGAAGCCTGGTGCGGGCCTCGGCATTGGGCTGAAATCGCTCTGTGTCGTACCCATTGTGCACGGTTCT
>JAJXZK010000119.1 GCA_021780095.1 Acidobacteriota bacterium
CCGAGGTGGTAGGCGCCCTCCGACGTCACCACGCGCCTGGAGTCGAACATTCGTCCAGGCAAATCCGGCAGGTCTCGAGTGATGTGCAATTGCACCAGCGCCACGGGAGTCAGTGCTGCCATGGCAGCGCAGCAACATGCAACTGCCATGCCTTTATGAAGGGCGCACGTCTTCGCCAGGGCTACCGAATTTCCACTTTGATTGTCGACTGCCAATTCAAGCGCCATGCGATTTTCCCCTAGACTTCTTGTTTCTTTTTGCACGCCACCACAATGGCCGTCACCAGCGCGGCGCCACCGGCTGCAAACCATTTATGATGCAGATCCATAAAAACCTGTGGGCTGAACGAACAGGATTTCTTGTCGAACGGACCGTGCGCGCTGTGACGCCCGGGAACGTAATCCCACAGGTTGTTCGGTCGATTGGGATCGTCAGGAACGCCCGCTTGTTGCGCTTTGTATCCCGTCTCTCCAAGATCGCGATCAAGCAGGCCAGGAACAAACATCTGACCGACGATCGCTTCCACGGTGGGCGAACCCACCCAATATTCGCGGCGCGGACGGTCCACTCCCGCAGCATGCACTACTACTTTTGCCGCGACCTCAGGCTGAAAAATCGGCGGCACCGGCTGCGGCTTGTCCGGCAAACGGCTCTTGACCCATGTGAACTGGACAGTATTCATAGCGGGCATCTGCACTACTGTCAGTTGGACATTGCTCTTGTCGTGGTAGAGTTCGCAGCGAAGCGAATCTGTAAATCCAATGATGGCGTGCTTCGCGGCGCAATATGCGGACTGCAGCGGAATACTGCGCACCGCAAGGGCTGAACCCACCTGGATGATGGTGCCACGATCTCGAGGCAACATCCGCCGCAGGGCCGATTGGGTGCCGTAGACATACCCCAGATAACTCACCTCGGTTACCCGCTTGTATTCTTCCGCCGTCATTTTTTTTACCGGCGAAAACACCGAGGCCATAGCGTTATTGACCCACACATCGATCGGGCCGAAGGCCTCCTCCAGACGATTCGCCGCGTGCTCGATCGACGGAGCATCACTCACATCCAGCGGCAGCACAAGCCCTTCGCCGCCCATTTGCTCGACTTCTTCTCTGCAAGCTTCCAGTGCTGCTCGATTGCGCGCGATCAGCCCAATCTTCGCACCTTGCTTTGCAAATCCATGTGCGATGGCTCGACCCAGGCCAGCAGAAGCGCCGGTAACCATCACGACTTGGTTCCTCTTCATTGTATGTTCCCCTTCTAAAACTTTCCCCGACTGGTTCGCGCGTCCGTCGTAACCGTCGCCGTTTCTATCGTTTCGCGAGTCTAATATTGGCTAGCCGGGGAATTCCGCGGCCATAGGTCCCTGGCGGAGCAAGATCTCTACGAATGGCTGGCTGCATCATATCCCGACCGTTGCGAGTAAAAATAGATTCCCCTTGGACAATTAAGTAATCAGCTGTTCGCGCCGCTAATGCCTGAATCGTTAACCCTGGATTGGCGCTGCCTTGCGTGGGTAAAACGCTACCATCGCACACGAAAAGGTTACTTAAGTCATGGGTCCGTCCAAACTTGTCGACCACTGAAGTGCGCGAATCGGAACCCATTCGTGCTGCCCCTACCAAATGCGCGTAGCGAGATTCCTGCACCACTTCCTGGGCTCCTGCAGCGCTCATCACTTCCATGACTTTATTTTTTCCAAATTCGATCAACTTCTTGTCGTTGTCGTGCAAATTGAAGGTTACCTTGGCGACCGGCAGACCGAACCGGTCCTTCTCCTCCGCCAACTGCACCCGATTTTCTGGCCACGGCAGAATTTCTCCCAGCAGCGCGATCGCCGCCCAGTGGTTGTAATCCATCATCACGCGCCGGAGTCCCCATCCCCATGCGCCTTTCGCTGTCATCATTTGCTTGGCGAACGCAATAGGCAAAGGACCCACGGTTTGAATTGCAAATCCGCGCGCAAAATCCCGCTTGGAATCGGTCTCGTAAAATTCCTCGGTCAGCGCATGCGCCGGAGGAGCTTTGTACATGCGCACCAGCTCTTCAAATCGTCCCAGCACCACGTTGCCGGCCTGCGCCATCAAATAGCGCCCGACCGTATCGCTGGAATTCGCCAATCCGTTCTCGTATCCCGGACACGCGGAATTCAGCAGCAATCGAGGCGTTTCAATCGCGTAACCGGAAACGATTACGGCTCTCGCTTTTTGAAAATGCTCGTTGCCTTTCGCGTCAAAATAGCTCACGCCGGTCACGCGATTTTCTTTGTTCACGTGAATGCGGCTGACCATGCAGTTGTCGCGAATCTCCGCGCCGTTTTTCAGCGCATCCGGAACGTGCGTGATCAATGTGCTGGCCTTGGCGCCCACCTTGCAGGCCTGAATGCAGAAGCCACGATAGATGCAGTGCTGACGATCGCCATGCGAACCGGAGAGAATCGCAACCGGCCCTCCGATGCTGACCCCAATTCCGAGGCGCGTGCAGCCTTGGATCAGGACATCGCCCACGCCACCCATCGGATGCGGCCCGTAGGCATAGCCATGCGGATCGCCCCAGGGATAATAGGCAGGTCCCGCGACGGGCATTTCCAACTCCAACTGCTCGTAGTAGGGCTTCAACTCCTCGTAGGCCATCGGCCAGTCGACGCCGACCCCATCTTCAGAGTGAATTCGGAAGTCCGACGGATGCAGGCGCGGCGTAAAGGCGGCCCAGTGCACGGACCCCCCACCCACACCACGACCGCTATTGTTAGCGCCGAGCGCCAGCGGATGTTCGCCGCCCGTGATGCGCAGATCTTCCCAGTACAAATTGTGCGAGCCCGCTTCATCACTGACCCAATCGCGCTCCGTGTTCCAAAAGGGTCCCGCTTCCAGACCCAGCACCCGAAAGCCCGCGCGCGACAAGCGCTGAAGAAGCACGCCCCCGGCTGAACCGACGCCGACAATCACATAGTCGACCTCTTCCTCGCCGAATCGCCGCATCGGAACATCACTTTTCTGGATTGGACCCAGGGCATGATCGTTGCCGTTGCGCTCGTTCAGTACATCTCTCTTCCACCATTCGCGGAGCAACTGCGTCAATGCGTGCCTCCCTGCCCGGGCGTTGCAAGATGCTGGTCGTGACCGCCAATCCGCTCCGACACGTCGGAGACAGAATCCTCCGGCGCCAGCCAAGCGTAGCGTTGCTCGTTCACCTCCCACGACTCCGCTTCCCCATGCTCCAAACGCATGTACGCGCGCGGATACGCTGGACCGCCAAATCCGATCTCATCCCACGCATAGGGATGCGAGTAGTACGCCTCAGCCGCGTCCTGTACCAGCAACATCCAGAACCGATGCACCGGCATGCGCTTCCAGATCTCATGGGCGCCTTCCGGCTCGCCATCGTGCAGCGTCTTTAGCAGCTTGTCCTGCTCCAGCGGTGTCAGGTCGAGAAATCCGCGTCCATCTTTCTGCTTTGCGATTTCTTCGATCGCCTGGATTCCCAGCCGGTACGCTTCATGATCCGGGGGCATACCTTCGTAGCGGTAACCGTCGAGTCGATTGGTGTACAGGCGATCATCGACCGCGGACACGATGGGAATTCTGTATCGTTCCGACCGATCGCTTTGCGGCAGAATATGTTCGAAAATCGCTTCGATCAGCGGAGCTTCTTGTGGCGTAAAGAATCGCAGCTCCCGTGAGCGACTCACTCGTTCCAGCACCGTCTTGCGCGTCGCTTCATCCCAGTGCGCCTGCTGACCCAGCGTGGAGAATCCAGGATAGTATCCCGGCTGACCATTGCGGTGTGGCTTCATGGTTCTCTCCGGAACAAACTGGCCAGCAGCCCCAACATGCCGCATGCGCTGAACAGCAGCGGCGCCAGCACTGGCGGACCATACATGATGTTGTAGAGCAGATGTTTCCTTCCGCCCGGACGCCGAACCACGCCGCGCGCGTGATAGAAAAAGCCGACTCCGCCATCCACAACGGCAGCCGCGGAGAGCGCCGGCAGCCAGGTTTGTGCCGCCTTTCGATTTCGTAGCGACACAATTCCCGCGGCCATCAGCATCGGCGCCAGTAGGACGGGAGTCCACTGCGCCTTGTAGCGGAAATTGTTTTTATAGTGGGAGTAGAAGGCCTCGAAGCCACTGAAGAAGGCGGCAAATACCGTTGCGGCGGCCATGTGTTTCTGGAAGCGTCCCTCGCGCAGGTCCTGAGCAAAGCTGATTTTTTCCGGTTTAGCTATTTTGCCCGCCGGTAACGCCGTCGCCCAGTGCTCCCCATGCGCGGCGCGGGGAAACCACGCAACATCATCGGCCGGGCTGTCCTGCTCCTGCTCCCTGCGAAGATAGGAAGCAATCAATCCCAGATACGCACTGACGCCAAATAGCAGCGGCGCAAACACCGGTGGCCCCATCACCATATTCGTCATCGGGAATCGCCAGCCGCCCGGCTTGCGAGCGATTCCGCGAAGATGAAAATAAAATCCCAGCACGCCATCCGCCAGCGTCAACGCAGCGATGGGACGCAACACGCGTCGCGCCGCGCGTCCGCTAACAAACCCGGCCACTCCCCCGGCAAACAGAAGAAGGCTGAGCGCAACCGGTGTGTACATCACTCTGCGGCTGTAGCTGCCACGATAATGTTCGTAGCCGACTTCCAGTCCCGTCATCAGGCTGGACGCGCCGGCAAGCAACGACAGGCTACGTTGAAATCGCCCCTCGCGAATGTGCTCGTCCAATCTGACGGCGATACCTTCCAGGTCTTGAACCGCGCTGCCGGCAGAGGAGTGCTCTGCTCTGTCGATCGATCGCAGAGATTCCACGTGTCCCGATTTTGCCTTATCCATCCATACTCCGTGTTGCATTCGCCATCGCAAACCTTCGCCTGGCTAGACCACTTCGCGGACTTTGTCTTCAAGGATTGTTTTAATGATCTTGGTGCGGTTCTTCTCGCCCCTCAACAACGCTTCCGAAAAATTTACGGCCTGCTTGGTGGTGATCTTTCCGGGCAGCGGCGGCTCGTTTGGATCGACCACGCACTGAACGACCGCGGGCCCCTGGTCTTGCAGCGCACGCCGTAAGACGGTCTCCGCCTGATCGGGCTGCTCAAGGGTGTAACCCGCCACACCGCAGGCTTCCGCTACCTTCGCGAAATCGATCGGGTGCAGATCCACGCCGAACTCAGGGTTCGCGTCCTCCACCATTTGCTCCCATTTGATCTGCCCCAGCACATTGTTCTTGATGACGATGACCTTCACGTTCAGCTTGTACTTCGCGAGTGTTGCCATCTCGCCCATCAACATCGTCAAACCGCCGTCTCCCACCACGCAGACGACCTGCCGCCCGGGGTAGGCGACCGCCGCGCCGATGCTGTATGGCAAGCCATTCGCCATGGTGGCCAGAGAGCCCGAGAGGGAAAACTTCATATCCCCACGCATCTCCACGTAGCGCGCGGTCCAAGTCGCAATGGTTCCGCTGTCGGAGGAAACGATGGCGTCATCATGCAGCAGCCGGTTCAGTGTATAGGTCACCACTTGCGGCTTCATCGGCATATCCATGCGAGTGCCGCGCTTCTCCATTACTTCATTCCAACTCTTCATGCGGTCTTGATAATCCTCAAGGAATCCTCGCCGCTTCTTCCGCTTCAACAGTGGGAACAGGGCCGCAAGCGTGGCTTTAGCATCGCCCGTCAGCTCCACATCTACCGGGTGCCGCAGCCCAATCCGCGCTGGGTCAATGTCAATCTGCACGCACTTGGCATTGCCCGGCTTCGGAAGAAATTCCATGTACGGAAAACTGGTGCCAACCATCAACAGCGTGTCGCATTCTTCCATCGCTTCTTGTGACGGCGCTGTGCCCAGCAATCCGATCCCTCCAATGGCTAATGGATGGCGATCCGGAATGACCGCCTTGCCCAGCAGCGCCTTCACTACCGGTGCGCCGAGGGTTTCCGCCACTTGAATGACTTCTTCACGCCCGCCCAAAGCTCCAGCCCCGACTAACATCACGACGCGACTGCCATCGTTCAAAATCGCGGCGGCCTGCTCCAGAGAAGTGTGCGGCGGAGTGGGATGAGCAGGGCTGAATCGATACTCGCTATGATTCGCTACATTCGCGTCGGAGCGCTTTTGGCTGGAGGCCGGCCATTCCTGAATATCTTTTGGAATGGTGATGTGCGCCACACCACGACGTGCGAAAGCAGTACGAATCGCCTCGTCGACCACCGGTATCACGTGCGCCGGACCCATGATGCGCTCGTTGTAGACAGACACGTCCATGAACAATTTGTCGAGATCGACGTCTTGCTGATAATGCGTGCCAATCAAGTCATGAAAGGTGTGGCCGGTAATGGCGAGCACTGGGTGCCCATCGCACTTCGCATCATAAAGTCCGTTCAGCAAGTGAATTCCACCGGGACCCGATGTCGCCAGACAAACACCCAAGCGGCCGGTGTATTTCGCATAGCCGAGAGCCGCGAATGCCGCCGCCTCTTCATGCCGCACCTGAATGAATTTCAATCTCTCCTGATGCGTCCTCAACCCTTCAAACAAGCCATCGATTCCATCGCCAGGAAAGCCGAAAATTGTATCCACGCCCCAGGCAATCAGGCGCTCAAACAGGACATCTGCAACTTGCTGGTTCATGGGATCACTTCCTCTTCGGGCTCACTGTTGGGCAGCGGTAGCTTTGGAATGTCGGAAAAGAGATGGGCTGAAACAGCCGCGCGGGACGCTGTCAAAACACGCATCCAACAAAACTTTGTCACACTCTGTTAGAAGACAATTCCATGATGTGGGATGTATCGCCGCGCGACCGACAGGTTTTGCGAAGGGACACAACTCTGCAATCAGATGCGGAATCCCTTTGTATATGGATTCAATTTCGAATAGTACGGTTCGCGTCTATTCCGTTCCCACCGACGGACCGGAAGCGGATGGAACCATCTCATGGAACTCAACCACGATGGTCCTGGTTGAGCTCGTCGTCGGCGATGTGCGCGGCATCGGGTATACCTATGCTGACGAGGCGACGGCGAAAGTCGCGCAGCACTTGCTCAACACAATCATCGTTTCCTCTGACCCATTTCAACATCCGGCGGTGTGGATGCGGATGCAACGATCGGTGCGCAACCTTGGCAATCGCGGCATTGCAGCCATGGCTATTTCCGCCATTGATATCGCATTGTGGGATCTGCGTGCCAAGCTGCTGCAGGTGTCACTGGTTCAACTTCTCGGGGCCGCGCGAGAATCGATTGCCGCGTACGGAAGTGGAGGTTTCACTACTTACGATGATTACCAATTGCAGTCGCAACTCGGCGGTTGGGCAGAGAAAGGTTTTCCTTTCGTTAAGATGAAAGTCGGCACCGATCCGGGTGACGATCCGCGCCGCGTGCAGGTGGCGCGTAGCGCCATTGGAGAGAAGGTGCAGCTCTTCGTCGACGCCAATGGTGCGTATACGGCAAAACAAGCCCTCTACCTCGCGGAACTGTTTCACGCTTCCGACGTGACCTGGTTTGAAGAGCCCGTGAGCTCTGACGACCTTGCCGGCCTTCATTTCGTTCGCAGCCATGTCCCGGCGCCGATGGAAGTCGCGGCCGGAGAATACGGATACACCCTGCCCTATTTCGAAAAAATGTTGGCCGCGAAAAGCGTGAACGTGCAGCAGGCCGATGCCACCCGGGCCCAGGGAATCACAGGATTTCTGGCCGCGGGCGCGGTCTGCGATGGGCATCAGATTGCGCTCTCCGCACACTGCGCCCCAAGTATCCACATGCATGTATGTTGCGCCGTCCCCCGCGCACGCCATTTGGAGTTCTTCCATGACCACGCCCGCATTGAGCGAATGTTTTTTGACGGATTTTGCGAGCCCCGCCAGGGCCACATGTTTCCCGATGGGTCGCGCCCTGGGTTGGGTTTGGAACTAAAAGAGAAAGACGCGAAGAAGTTTCTCGTCTAACAGGTATTCGGATTTTGTTTTTCAGGAGGAACTACAGAATGAAGCTGCAAGGTAAGGTCGCCATCATCACCGGCGCATCCACCGGCATCGGCAAAGCCATCGCCACGGGAATGGCCGCGGAAGGGGCTGCGGTCGTCATCGACTATGTTGGTGCGCCGGATCTGGCCAACGCGGTCGTCAACAATATTCGCAGCAAAGGCAGCAACGCAATGGCTTGCGAAGCGGATGTCTCCAATCCCGATCAAGTGAACAACTTGGTGGAGCAGACGATGAAGACCATGGGGCGCCTAGATATTTTCGTCAATAACGCAGGGATGGAATCGAAACATCCATTCACGGAATATCCGTTCGAGTTATGGCAGCGAGTGATCGCAGTGGATTTGACGGGGCCATTTCTGTGCGCGCAAGCGGCGGCCAAAGCGATGATCCAGCAATCAAGCGGTGGTCGCATCATCAACATTTCTTCAGTTCATGAGGATTTGCCGATGCCGACCAATGCTCCCTATTGCGCGGCCAAGGGCGGCCTCCGCATGTTGATGCGAACCATCGCCGTCGAGCTCGCGCCGCATAAAATCACGGTGAACAACATCGCGCCGGGCGCCATCTACACCCCGATCGACGCGGATGTGGAAGCGAGCAAGAGAATTGAGGCTACGCTGATGGCGGAAATTCCGCTTGGACGGTGGGGTAAGCCGGAAGAGGTGGCGGACCTGGCCATTTTTCTCGCCTCCGATGCCGCCGGGTACTGCACCGGCAGCACCTTCTTCGTCGACGGCGGAATGCTGCGTCAATCAGGCAGCCTATAGCGACCTTAAAATTCGCCGCCCAGCGATCCGACGCGCGTCGGTTTATACCTTGATGGGCGAACTTAACTGCGGTGCAGTTCCGTCTGCGAGACGGATTGTGGGGTTCTTTTGCAGTAGATCCATCACCGCCATGATCATCCCATCATCGTCTTCCGCGCTCTGGCGCAGCGGAACAGGGTAATTCACCACCACTTCCAAACCTGTCGCAACCAAGCGCATCCGGGTGTAAGGCTTGGGCACGTCGATGTGCACGCCGAGGGACTGTTCCAGCCCAACGTGCTGTCGCGCCAGGAGGGGTTGGTATTTAGCGTAGTGTTTGTTGACCATCGCGGACAATTCTTTTTCCGCCAATGCCACATCGCTGTCGGCTCGCATGGGAAATCCAATCTCGCGCCAGGTATATTCCGTGCCAGGGAATTGTTTGTACAGCGGACTTGTCTGAAACAGCACGGAATTAGGAAACACGACGATGCGTCCCGTCGGCTTCAGCTCCACTCCGCTTCCGGCCAACTCCATCATGTAAAAACGCACCAGGCCGATGTCCACCACATCTCCGGTGACGCTGTTGGCGCCATTAAACACCACTGTCACCCGATCGCCGACGCGAACCCCATACCGTCCAACCAGGAAGAAATACGCGGCCACCGACAAGATGACCGTCTGCAACGCAACCGCAATGCCGGCGGTGATCAAACCCGCATAAGTAGCAAGAGAGCTGAAATCGCTGACAAACCCAAGTACGATGACGACAAACATGCAGAAACCCGTGATGACCCTGCGCAACACCAGAAACTGGCGCCGGCGTCGAGCATCGCGGATATAACGGAACGTAGCTCGCCGCCACAATTCAGAAAATAACCAGATCAACCCAAGTGCAATCAACAGCGCTGCAACGCGCAGCAGCAAGGACCGCAGAATCTCGTCGTATTCGTGGTCGACAGAGTCCTGCAATTGCTTCAGATTCGCCTGGCTCTGGTCCAGCAAGATCAGCTGCTGGCTCAGTGGCAACGTAGAGTCGGATATCTGCTTGAAATGCTGCACCAGCATGGCCGTCGCGCGCTGCTGCTGCTGCTGAGTTGGCAGCGACTGGTTGGCGGGCGCAGCGGCCTGGCTGCCGCCCGGGTTTGCGGGGACGCCCTCACTCGGGCTGTTTGCCTGCCCGCCATTGGTATTCTCCTGCCGCGTACTCTCAAGCTGCACTCGACCTTGCTGCAGTGTGCGGCGTAGCGCTGCCAGCAGTGGCGCGCGCAGATTTTGGGTCGACGTTTGCAACCGCGTCGAATCGTCCTGCAGCCGATACAGCGCGCGCAGACTGCTCACAAAACGGATCAGGTCGCCCATCTGGCCGATCAGACCTTCATTCCGGCTACCGGTGAAGTTCGGCAGCGGGATTTGCGAAGCCGGTGCGGAAATTTTAGCGCTCGTCTGTCCCGCCGCCATGCCTCCGGCAAGTGCAGTGGTAGGAACAGTCCGCTGCATCGCCCGAATCTTTGCGGTTAGCTCGGTCGCCACTCCACTGGCGCTGTCGGTCGCATTCACAAACGCGGTCAGCTGCTGCAGGTTGTCCTGGAGCACACCGGCCAACTCCAACTGGCCCTGCAAGGTATCGCGCTGATTTTCCAGCGCCGGACGATCCTTGGCTCGCGCCTTGGGAATTTGCTGATTAATTGCGCTTAGTTGGGCCCCCAATGTTTGCAATTGTTGCGCGACCCGCTGTTGCGCTTTCACGATATTTTGGGCGTCGAAAACATTCGACGTGCCCGCATCCGCGGGCGCCGCCTTGCTCGACAATTCCCCAATCAACGCCGCCTGCGCAAGCGCGGACTTGAACTCAAGATCCACCACCTTCCGCGCGATGGCCTGGCCGTTTTCCACGTAAAGCTCGTCGGTGGGGACTGCCGCGTAGGCGGCGGCGTTGCTCCACAGGCGGTACCATTGCAGCACCAGATTGACGTGGTGCAAAACCTGGACTTCATTATTCGGTGCAATCCCAAGAGTGGGTGCCTGAGTGGACACGGCGCTTTGTCCGTCCGCCGGTATCCAGCCCAGCAGGGCGAATGCGCCGACCAAGAGAACGAGCGCGCGCAATCGATTGGGTTGAACCCGCATACAATCTCCAGAAAATTGAATTCAATATCGCTGATGATGCGCGCCGACTATCGGCAGAAAGGGGCGTGGTGGAGAATTACTGATCTCCATGGAGGATTATTTTTCACGGGATACAACGAAGTCGGGCACCCACAATAACGCTCTCTTGAACTCTGAGTCAGGCAATTCGGAAAGATTGCCTCGCGCCGCCTCAGCGTGCGCATCAGCGACTTGAATGGCGTAATCGAGCGAACCGTTGCGCTGCAGGATGGCAAGAATACGTTCGTGTCGCACTCGCTCAAATCCTTGATCTTCAATCACCGCAAGAATATCGGCGCGCTCCTCCAGCGTGCCATGTTCCAGCGCATGCACCACAGCCAGGGTCGCTTTGCCTTCACGCAGATCGCTGGCTGTCGGTTTGCCCAGGACCGCTTCACTCGCAGTCAAATCCAGAACGTCGTCCACAATTTGGAAGGCCAGACCCACATTACGTCCGTACTCTCCCAGCGCCTCTTCCACAGCTTGCGGAGCATCGGCAAGCACGCAACCCAACTGCATGGACACGCGAAACAGGCAGGCCGTCTTGCGATAAATCAACTCGAAATAATCATGCTCCGTCAACGCATTTCCGAGACTTTCCATCTGCAGCAGTTCGCCTTCGACCATTTGCTGGGTCAGCCCGATTAGCAGATCGAGGGTACGAAAATTCCTCTCCTCCAGAGCCACGCGGAAGGCCTGCATATAGAGCCAGTCGCCGGCCAGCACACACTTGGAGTTGCCCCACTGGGTATTTGCGGAGGGTCGGCCGCGGCGAATATCAGCCACGTCGATGATGTCGTCATGTACCAGGGTCGCAGTGTGAATCATCTCGATCACCGCGCCCAGGCGAATGCTGCTGTTGCCGCTATAACCCAGTGCTTTGGCTGCCAGCAGCAGCAGGGCCGGGCGAATCCTTTTGCCGCCGCCTTCGCGCAGATATCCGGCAATTTCGGTGATGGAGTCGACCTCTGACGCAGACAAGCGTTCGAATTCCTGCTCCACCGCGACCAGTTCATCGCGCAGCAGGTCGAACACTTCTTTCGCCGTCGTAATGGCCGTTGTGCTCAAAGGCCTTCCATCCTCGCTTCCCTTCTCCTGCCCAGACTCGTCGACTCCCCTTAAAGCTAGGGCTGCAACCGCGGCCTTTATCGGCTAATTGGAGCGATAATTCGTGAACTGCAGATCGATCCCAAAATCATGTTTCTTCAACATTGCAATCATATCCTGCAGGGTGTCCCGATCCTTGCTGCTTACCCTCACGGTGTCGGATTGGATGGTCGCCTGCGCCTTGCTTTTTGAGTCTTTGATCAGCTTGACGATCTCCTTCGCCTTCTCGATCGCAATCCCCTGCTGCAGGGTTATCTTCTGGCGAACACTGGAGTTGGCGGCCGGCTCGATCTTGCCATAGGTCAACGCTTTCAGCGAAACTCCGCGCTTAGCCAGTTTTTGCTGCAAAATTTCCGTCACCGCCTTCAGCTTGTACTCATCGCTGGACGCCAGCTGGATTGCCTCCTCCCCCTCCAGCTTGATTTCAGAATGCGTATCCTTCAGATCGAAGCGAGTCCGAATCTCCTTGGACGCCTGGTCCACCGCATTCAAAACCTCTTGCTCATCCACTTTGCTGACAATATCGAATGAATTCTCTGTAGCCATATTTCCCTACCTTACTGATTTCAATTCTCTACTCGAAGCCCGATGTCTGTCCCGGTCTCACTAGTCGGTCTCCCGGTCGTTCGCGACAGATGGAAAAACCGATGGAAGTTTTCTGTCGTCGTCAAAGCCATGGTCTCATAGTCCGAGCCGCGAACCTCTGCCAGTTGCTCTGCTACTCGCTGCACCATGGCCGGCTCGTTCCGTTTGCCGCGATTCGGCACCGGCGCCAGAAAGGGCGCGTCCGTCTCAATCAACACGCGCTCTGCGGGCAATTTCGACGCCACGTCACGAATGGACTGGGCCTTGGGAAACGTGATATTACCGGCGAAGGAAACGAGAAAGTTCATGTCCATCGCCCGCTTTGCGTGCTCATACTCCCCTGCAAAACAGTGGAGTACACCGCCCAGGCCGGTAGACCGCCAATGGTCGTCCAGCAACACCAAAGTCTCATCCCAGGCGTTGGTGCTGTCCGCCGAGGCCCGGCAGTGAATCAGGATTGGCAATTTGTGCGCTGCGGCAATCTTCATCTGGTCGACGAAAATGCGCTGCTGGACCTCGCGCGGGGAATGGTCATAGAAATAATCCAGCCCGATTTCGCCGACCGCCACCACTTCCTCCTCGGCCGCCAATGCATCCAGCTTGTTCAGAGCGCTCCTATCCGCCAGATTCGCCTCGTTCGGATGGATTCCGGAGCTGACAACAATCCGCGGCATATCTGCCCTGGAGCTGTATTCGCGGCTCAGATCCAGCGCGGCGTGCATGGTGTCCGGTCCTTCTCCGATCCCCACCGCCAGAATCATCTCCACCCCGGCCTCGTACGCGCGTACCAGCATCGCTTCACGGTCCTCGGCGTAGCGGTCACTGTCCAAATGTGCGTGCGAGTCCACCAGCATGGGGAGTTCCTTGTTCTATTTCAGCCGTGCACCGATTTCTACATCTTCTAAAAATCCGGCGAGGACTGGCTTGCCTTTTTCGCCGAGCGAAGCTGCGACGATCATTCCATTCGATTCCAGGCCGCGCAGCTTTCTCGGCGCCAGATTTGCAACGATGACCACTTTGCGTCCGATCAGACTTTCCGGCGTGTAGGCTTCCGCAATTCCTGCAAGGATTTGTCTCTGCTCATAGCCGAGGTCGACTTCAAGACGCAGCAAGCGGTCCGCTTTCGGAACTCGTTCTGCCACGCGAATGATGGCCACGCGCAGGTCAACCTTGGCAAAATCCTCAATGCCGATTTTTGGTTCCGGAGGCACGGCGGGGGTTACGGGCTCTACGACCGGTTGCGGCGGAGGGAGTGGATCGAAAACGGCACTCACAGGACTCTCCTGCCGGTTGGCAGCGGCTTGTTGCGCGACGGCATCCGCCTCCTGCTCATGAGACAGCCCAGTAGCGGAGAACGGCTCAGGCACGTGTGGAGGCGGCGGTTGCTCCGCTGGCCCCAATATTTTGCTGGTGGGGACAGCCCCTTGGTCCGCCGTTGCCGACAATGCCTCGCTGCTCGCCGTGGCGACCCGATCCTCTTCCATATTCTTCATACGTTCAACCGCTTCCTTTTCTGCGCGGGGAAAAACGGGACCTAGCTCGCCAAGCTTCGTGCCCGGCGGCAGATCGCCCCACTTCAAATCTTTTAGATCGGCCTTCGTGATGTCGCCCAGGCCAAGCTGCTGCCAGACCTTGGTTGCCGCTTCCGGAATCACCGGATACACAAGTGCCGTAATAATGCGAATCGCTTCCGCCGCCGTGTATAAGATGCCGCTCAGCCTGGTACGGCTCTCCGCGTCGTCCTTGGCCGCAACCTTCCACGGAGCCTGCGCCGTAATGTAGCTGTCGACGGCAGCAATCGTAGACCAGGCGTGTTCCAATGCACGGGAGAAATCAAACTGCTCCAGCCGCTGATCGAATTGCTCCGCCTGCTGTTCTACGATGGCGCGAATACCGCTGTCCGCAGACTCGCCCGCCGGTACCACGCCATCAAAATACTTCACGATCATCGCGAGCGTCCGACTGACCAGGTTGCCATATCCATTCGCCAGGTCCGCGTTATACCGCTGCACCAGCGCGTCGAAGCTGAAACTGCCATCCTGCCCGAACGTCACTTCCCGCAGCAGAAAATACCGCAGCGCGTCCGCGCCCAGTACATCCAGCACCGTCTCCGCGCGCACAATGTTTCCGCGCGACTTCGACATCTTCGACTGCTCAAACAGCAGCCATCCATGCGCCACCACGCTCTTCGGCAGCGGCAGCCCGGCGGCCATCAGGAACGCCGGCCAATAGACGCAATGGAAGCGGCTGATCTCCTTGCCGATCAGGTGTACATCGGCAGGCCAATATTTGTTGAAGTTGGCGCAATCCTCGCTGCCGTATCCCAGCGCGGTAATGTAGTTGGCCAGCGCGTCCAGCCACACATACACCACATGCTTCTCGTCGCCGGGCACGGGAATGCCCCACGAAAAGCTGGTGCGACTCACAGAGAGATCCTTCAGCCCGCCGCGCACGAAGCTGATGACCTCGCGCCGCGTGGATTCAGGCTTCATGAACTCCGGGTTGGCCTCGTAGAACTCAAGCAGCCTGCGCTCAAACGCGGAGAGCTTGAAGAAGTAGTTTTCCTCGCTCACTGTCTCCGTGGTGCGTCCGCAGTCCGGGCAAGGTGTTCCAGGCGGCCCGTCCACATACAGTTCGTCGAAGACGCAATACTGCCCCGTATACGAGCCCTTGTAGATGTAGCCGTTGTCGCGCAGCGTGGCGAAGAGATGCTGCACGCCGCGCTTGTGGCGCTCCTCCGTCGTGCGGATGAAGTCGTCATAGCTCAGGTCCAGCTGGTCCCACAGCGCGCGAAACTCGCCGGCAATGGCCGTGGCGAATTCCTGTGGCGTGCGCCCGGCCAGTTTGGCGGAGCGCTCAATCTTCTGCCCGTGCTCGTCGGTGCCGGTCAGAAACCACGTGTCGATGCCCAGCGCTCGTTTGCGCCGCGCAATAGCGTCGCACACGATGGTGGAGTA
>JAJXZK010000359.1:0-3557 GCA_021780095.1 Acidobacteriota bacterium
CGCGTGCGTCTTTGAGGCGACGCCGGGCGCGCTCGAAATTCTCGATGCCAACGGATTAGATGCAGCCGGAGAGGAAATCATTCTGCGCCGGGAAGTCACGGCAACTGGCAAGGCTCGCGTTTTCGTCAACAACCAGCCCGCAACGGTCAGCGTGCTGAAGGCTTTAGCTCCGGAGCTGGCGCTGGTCCACGCACAGAGCGATTCTTTGGGGGCCTTCGATCAGGCACAGCAGCGCAGTTTGCTGGATCGCAGCGCGGCCATTTCTGAAGAGTCGGTTCATCAAGCGTTTTCGCACTGGTCGCAACTGCGCGTCAGGCTGGCGGCCATGCAGACCGACGAGCAGGATCGCCTGCGCATGGCGGACCTGTGGCGCTTCCAGGCAAAAGAAATCAATCAGGCGCAGTTGGAGCCGGGCGAAGAAGAAGCGTTGCTGGCGGAAAAGCGCGTGTTGGCGAATGCGGAAAAACTCTATACCGCGGCGCTGGGTGCGCACGATGTTTTGTATGAGTCGGCGACATCGGCAGAAGTGGCGTTGCGTGCCGGCCTGAAGCAGATGGAAGAGCTGCTGCGCTATGACATGCGCTGGGAAGAGGCGGTGCAGCAGCTCATTGCGGCGCGCGCGACCGTGGGCGATCTGGCGGAGCAGGCGAGGGAATTCGCCGAGAAGATCCAGGCATCGCCCGAGCGGCTGGAGGAAATCGAAGACCGGCTGGCCTTGATTGATCGGCTGAAGCGCAAGTACGGAGCCAACGTGGCGGAGGTGATCGCGTACGGGGAGCAGGTGCAGGCCAAGCTGGATGAAATTGAAAATCGCGATCAACTGCTGGCCGATTTGGCTGCCGAATTAGAGAAGGCCGCTGAGGGATATAAGGCTGCGGCGGAGGCGTTGACGGCACAGAGAAGCTCCGCGGCCAAGCGCCTGATGAAACGCGCGAAAGGCGAGATCAATCAGCTGGCGATGAAGGCGCAGTTTCAAATTGCGGTGACGCCCCAGCGCGAAGAGTCGGCGTGGAGCGGGCATGGCTGGGACACGGTGGAGTATCGCATCGCGACCAATCCTGGCGAACCGCTAAAGCCGCTCGACAAGATTGCGTCCGGGGGAGAGATGTCGCGCGTGCTGCTGGCGTTGAAGGTCAGCGTGGAAGAGAGCGCGAACTCCAAGGCGAAAGGGAAGCATAAAACGCAATTGCCGCGCACCCTGGTCTTCGATGAGATTGATATCGGCATTGGCGGCAGCGCGGCGGAGGCGGTCGGCCAGAAATTGAAGACGCTGGCGCGGGGTCAGCAAGTACTCTGCATCACCCATCTGCCGCAAATAGCCGCTTTCGCGGATCAGCATTTCCTGATCGAAAAACAGGAGCACAGCGGACGCACCAAGACGGGTGTACGCCAGCTATCGAAGGAGCAGCGGCGGCAGGAAATCGCCCGTATGTTGAGCGGGGCACAGGTGACCGACACCAGCCTGAAGCACGCCGAGCAGATGCTGAAGACCAGCGCCAAGTAGGCGAAGAGGAAGCCGTCCAGTCGGCAAAAATCAGGCGATAGAGATTTGGCTTTCGTCTGATACACTCGCGCACGATGACGACATTTCGACTGCGGTCTCTCAATTTCCTGGCTCTATTTTTGTGTGCTGCATCCATCGGCTGTTTGGCGCAGGCCGTATCGAGCCCCTCACCGCAACATCTCTTCTTCCGCGTCACTCTTGGCGCGCAGCAAGCCACGCCCGTTTCGGGGCGGCTGCTTCTGCTGATCAAGCCGGGAGCCAAGCTGGAAGATGTTCAGGTAAGCGAATTCCGTCCCTCCAGTATTTCCATTGCGGCCAAGGATGTCAGCGGATGGAAGCCGGGCGAGTCGGTCGATATCGACACCGACAATATTGCGTTTCCGGCGGGCTTCTCCAAGTTGCCGCCGGGAGATTACGTGGTGCAGGCCGTGCTGGATACGGCCAATAAATTTGCGTACTACGGTCGCCTCCCTGGAGATATTGAAAGCGCTCCAACGCTACTGTCGCATTGGACTGCGGGCCAAGGCGCTGAGCCACAATTGACGCTGGCGAAAGCCATCCAGCCGAAAACGCGCGACTGGTTGTCGCCGAAGATGAGCGCTGCCGAAAAACAGGGCGCAACCGACTCATTAAAATTGTTCGACTTCG
This sequence comes from Acidobacteriota bacterium, assembly GCA_021780095.1. The sequence goes on from JAJXZK010000359.1 coordinate 2,153, forward strand.
AGAGCCCTTCGCTGACGCAGTTCTGGGGTCGATCTATGCATATCCGTGCCTGGGTGCTCTTGCCGCCGGGATATAACGATCATCCCAAGCAGCGCTACCCTACGGTGTATTTCACGCACGGCTTTGGCGGCATGATGGACTACAACAAATTCACCGCGGCGATGCTCTATCAGCGCATGGCCGAGGGAAAGATGCCGCCGATGATCTGGGTGCTGCTGGACGAAAGCAGCCCGCGCGGCACCCACGAATTTGCCGACTCCGTGAACAACGGCCCCTGGGGGCAGGCGTTGACGACGGAAGCGATTCCGGCGCTGGAGCGCCAATACCGCATGGATGCGAAGCCGAGTGGGCGCTTCCTGAATGGTCACTCCTCAGGGGGCTGGGCGACGTTATGGTTGCAGGTGAGGTATCCAAAGATTTTTGGCGGAACCTGGTCGACCTCGCCCGACCCAAGCGATTTTCATGACTTCACCGGGATCGATCTGTACGCCGCGCACGCCAATGTCTATCGCAAGCCGGACGGCACTCCCTATCCGATCATCCGCGACAAGGGAAAAGTGATGGCGACCTTCCAGGAATTGACCCAGTTGGAAGACGTCCTCGGGCACTACGGCGGTCAGGTCCGTTCGTTCGATTGGGTGTTTTCTCCGCGAGGTCAGGGCGGTCGGCCGGAACCCATGTTCAATCACTTTACGGGCGATGTAAACCCGGCGGTGGTGGCGTACTGGCAGCAGCATTACGACATCGCCTATCGCGTGGCGCAGCAGTGGCCGACGATCGGTCGTGATCTGCGCGGCAAGGTCCATCTCTACGTCGGGACGGCGGATACGTTTTATCTCGACGGTGCGGCGCACAAGCTGGACGCAGTCTTTCAAGGGCTTCATGCCGACGAGCACTTTACTTTCATTCCGGACCGTACCCACTTTGACCTGTACAAGGTTGGAAGTGACCGCGCGGGATTGTTCAACGACATCGCGGCGCAAATGTATGCAGTGGCAAGGCCAAAATCGCACTGGAAAGCGACCCCGAAGGCGTCTCCGGCCCATTAAAATATGCTGCAGATTCGGTGCAAAAGTGAGAGGTTTCTGCTAGCCGAGACGGTGACCAAACGGTATACTTAAGCTGTGACCGTGAAACCAAAGGAATCTTCCTCGAACCCTGCAGCCCATGCTAGTGACCGCCGTATCCTACTGCTGAAACCACGCGGATTTTGTGCCGGCGTGGTGCGCGCCATTGATGTGGTGCAGATCGCCTTGGAAACCTTTGGCGCGCCCATTTATGTTCGCCGGGAGATTGTCCATAATCGCTTCGTGGTCAATGATTTAGCCGCGAAGGGAGCAGTTTTCGTCCACGACATCGACGAAGTGCCGGAAGGTGCGCGCGTGATTTACAGCGCCCACGGTGT
>JAJXZK010000359.1:3567-3887 GCA_021780095.1 Acidobacteriota bacterium
GCCGGCAACGGAAATTAAAAGTGATCGACGCCACATGCCCGCTGGTAACCAAAGTGCATGTGGAGGCGGTGAAATTTGCCCAGCAGGGATACTCCCTGGTGCTGATCGGCCATCGCGATCACGACGAAATTGAAGGCACGCTGGGCGAAGCGCCGGACGAAACTCAAGTGGTTTCGACCGTGGAAGAAGTGGCGGCGCTGGAAGTGCCGAATCCGGAACGGGTTGCATATCTGACACAGACGACGCTGAGCCTGGATGAAGCGCGCGACATTATCCACGCCCTGAAAGCAAAGTTTCCGAACATTGTCGGACCGCATTCG
>JAJXZK010000076.1 GCA_021780095.1 Acidobacteriota bacterium
CATGCAGGATGGCGAGGGACGCTGAAGCGGATTGTGGAGAATGGAGTGGGCCGGATGCGGCTGGAATTCGGCTGCAAACCGAAGAATCTGGTAGCGGCCATCGGCCCCGGGATTGGGCAGTGCTGCTATGCGGTGGGCGAAGAGGTGCGGAGCGAGTTCACCTCCCAATTTGCCTATGCGGACGCCCTGTTTCGCGACGTGTACGATTCCGACCCGGTAAAGGAGAAGTATCCGCTGCTGTTTTTGACGGCACGCGCGCCGGGGCACAGCAACATCGGCCCGAGCCTGCACCTTGATCTGGTGGAGGCCAACCGGCGGCAGCTCCTGGATGCCGGATTGAAGCCGGCAGCGATCACGGTGTCGGGCCAATGCACAAGCTGCCAGAGCAACCGGTTCTTCTCCTATCGGGCGGACCACGGGTTCACGGGGCGCATGCTCTCAGTGATTGGGATTCAGGAGTAAACGGGATTTGCCCATGTCGGCTTGGGTTCTAGCCGAACCTAAAAACAGCATAGCCCTGCTCACCGCCTCTTCGGGGTAAGCAAGGCTGGGAATACAACGATGAGAAGAAGCTTCCTCAGGCTGCGTGGGCACGTTCGCCGGGGTTCACAAGGTCGCGGAGTTCCTTACTCGGCTTGAAGTACGGAACACGTTTGGCGGGGACATCGACCTTGGCGCCGGTCTTGGGGTTTCGACCAATGCGCGGTTTGCGTTGACGGATGCGAAAACTGCCGAATCCGCGGATTTCGATCTTGTCGCCAGTCTTGAGGGCGCCAATAACGGCGTCAAATATGGTATCGACAATGACTTCGCCGTCGCGCCGGGTAAGATCGCCTATGTGGGTGACTTCCTCTACGAGATCTGCTTTTGTCATGGTGGGCGTGCTCCAGATTCAGGGTAACTCTTTTATAGAATAGTAGATGCGGGTTTTCTACTACGCGGTGCGCAAGGGATGCAAATTTCGCGCGCGGGAAGGCTCGATTCGTGGCTACCGAATAAGAGTAAGACAGCAGACGGTTTACGCCAAATTCAGCTGAGACGCGAGTAAAAATCGATTCAATCGCGGCATCGCCTTTGCCCGCATGAGGGACAGCAAAATCTCCTGAAATTTCCCGGGGAATAAGGATGGAGCATCCATTTGGATGCCCCATCAGTTCTGTGCCTGGGCCTGGGCTGGGAAAATGGGCACTCAGGAGGCGAGCGGATGAGCGATGGCGGTTGAGACCGCTTGCTTCATTACCGCCTGCACTCCGTCTCGGGTTTTTTCCAGTCGAAAGGTCTGGGAACAGGCGCCGCACAGCCAGAAATGTTCCATTCGGCGAATCGACCCTTCGCCGTCATTATCTTTTGTTTCGAAAACAAATATGCGGCCCTCGCGCAAATAGCGGAGGGGCTTGCCGCAGTTCGGGTTTGCGCAGTTTTTTACCATCGGAAATCTCCAGGCAGATTCGAGCTTCGCACGTTTGGATTACTTGCTAATTTAAGATGCCCGCTCTTCCAATGCGGTTACCGGCGCGCGATCGATTCGAAGAACTTTTGTAACTTTCCTCTGCAAAGGATGCAACTCGCCACGCGCGCGCTGTGCGACAATAGGCAGTTCGGCCTGAAGGCGGCGCACTGCTGACCTGAGCCGCTGAATCACGACCACGATGCCAATCCTTCGCTCCGCTTTCATCGCTCTCTCACGAAATCAGTCACTTCGCCATTTCTCAGAACGCTCAACGCTCGGGCGGCGCATGTCTTCGCGCTTTGTTGCGGGCATGGAGATCGAGGATGTTCTGCGCGCGGCTGAATCCCTGCAGAATCAAGGGATCGCTGCCACGCTGGACAGCCTGGGCGAGAACGTAAGCACTCCGGAGCAGGCGCGCGCAGCGGCGGAAATCTACCACCGCCTGCTGGATGCGATCGACAAGCGAAAGCTGAAGGCCAATGTAAGCGTAAAGCTCACGCAGATGGGCATGGACCTGGGCCGCGGGCTTGCCGCTGAAATTGTCTCCGGGCTGGTCGAGCATGCGGTGGCGATCGACAGCTTTGTACGGGTCGATATGGAAGGCAGCGAGTACACGCAGGCGACGATCGACCTGGTGCGCACACTGCACGCGAAGCCCGAAAGCCGCGGGCATGTGGGCATTGTGATTCAGGCGTATCTTTATCGCAGCGCAGAGGATATCGCAGCGCTCACAGGAGATGGGATTCGGATACGGCTGTGCAAAGGCGCGTACAAGGAACCGGGAAAGGTGGCGTTCCCTGAAAAGGCGGACGTGGACAAAAATTTTGTGCGCCTGACGCAAACGCTGCTGACGAGCGGAATCTTCCACGGCATTGCAACGCACGACGAGGCAATGATTGCGGCAGCGAAGCGCTTTGTAAACGAAAAATCGATTGCCAAGAGCAGTTTCGAGTTCCAGATGCTCTACGGGGTGCGGCGCGACCTGCAGCGCGCGCTGGTCGCCGAGGGCTACAACGTGCGGGTGTATGTGCCGTTCGGTGCGGAGTGGTACCCCTACTTCATGCGGCGGCTGGCCGAGCGGCCGGCCAACGTGCTGTTCCTCGCAAAGAACATGCTGAAGCGCTAGAAGCAATCTCATAAACGCGGATATGCTGCAGTGGCATGTGTGAGACCCGCCGCCCAAGCGGGTCTCAGGTCGCTCCCCAAAGCCGATCCCCTATTTATGTGATGGCTTCTAATTACGCCGCCGCAACAGTATCCGCGCTCAGGCATCCGTCGATTGGGTCAGGAGGTTGTAGAGCCAGGTGACAACAAATCCGGCGATATAACCATCAACCAGTGCCCATACCGATCCGATGATGGCGCCGAGAAATGAGGCGGAGTACCCGATATAAAGCGATGCCAGGGCCTTTACCAGCTCGTCCCCCCAACCAAAGATTGCCACGAACCCAAGAAAAAAGGTTGAGACAGCCCACAACACGCCGACCGAGAGCCCTGCGGCATTCGGCGAACATGGCAACGTTCTAACGCTCTTACTCGCAGTGATATTGACAGGCGCACTCACAGACGCATTCATAGGAACTCTCCTCTTTGCGGCGTTACCTAGAGCCTGTTATTAACTTTCCCGCGGGAGCGAGGAGTAACGAATATCGGGAATCTTCGAGCGACGCGGAAATGAGGAAAACCGGCCCCGGCCCACAGGGTCGCGACGCCGTTTGCACGAAAATCAATACCAGGCTCTAGCATCTGGGGCGACAGTATCGTCCCATTTGCAAAGATTTGCCGTGCCGTGCGTCACGTCATCCCACAACAGAATCGAAAAAGCGGCGCAGAAGCCGCCCCACCATCTGGGGCTGCTCCCACGGAGCAAAATGGCCCGCGTCGCGCACCTCGTGATATTCCGCGCCGTAGCCTCCATTGCGAATGGTCTCTGCCAGCAGCTTCATGTCTGCCGGAGTAGACGCGGGGTCCTCGCCGCCGGCCAGGACAAACGACGGAACGCGAATGCCTCGGGCGGTTTCGACAGAGTCGGGACGGGCGGCGAGCCCCTGCTGGATGGCGATGAGTGATGCCGGCGTTGTCATTTCCATCATGGCGCGAGCCTCGGCGATGCGCTCCGGGTGGCGCTGCTGCGCGGTGGGGCCGATGAGTTTGGCAAGCTGCGCGTCAATAAATTCGGCCGAACCTCGTTCGCGCAGTTTTGCGATGGAATCTTCGCGCTGGAGGCGGCCAGCTTCAGTATCGGCCTGCGGCTTGGAGCAGCAGAAGGCCAGAGCCTGCACACGCGCGGGTGCGGACCGCCAGATTTCATAAAGGGTGTAGCCGCCGACGGAGCATCCCGCGAAGAGGGCGCGCTGGATGTCGAGTTCGTCGAGGAGGCGCAGCACATCGGCAGATAGCCTTTGTACGGTGATGGGGCCCTCGCCCGCCCCGGACT
>JAJXZK010000345.1 GCA_021780095.1 Acidobacteriota bacterium
CTCCCGAACAAAGAGTGGGATATCGCTCCATGTTTTTGAATCCGTCTTCACGGTGATGTTCCGCCCGCCTGAATAGCATTGTCCGCTGGCGAAATCGAACCATTCACCAGATGGCAAATAAACGCTTCTGGAAGTTGCCCCCTCAGTTAAAACTGGCGCTACGAGCAGCGCGTCCCCAAACATCCATTCATCTTCCTGCGCAGCCGCGGTGCGATCATTCGGGAACTCCCAAAAAAGCGGTCGAACCAAGCCGACTCCGCCCTCAGTATTCAGTCGTCCGTACGAGTAGATATATGGAAGCAGTTCATAACGGAGATCGAGTGCATGTCGAGCGGCCGCTTCCGCAATTGGCCCGTAAACCCATGGCTGGCGCTTCTCGTCCAGCCCGCCGTGGACGCGCATGATTGGCACGAATGCCGCAAATTCAAGCCATCGCGTGTAATTCTCCGGACTGGGATGCCCATGAAATCCACCTGTGTCCATGCTCCAATAGGACTCGCCCGTGTCGAGCGCGGCAAGCATGCGCTTCGGCTGCAGCGCCATGCTTCCGAATCCCGATTGGATGTCGCCCGACCAGCCCGCATATCCATACCGGCTTGCGCCAAGATAAAAATTTCGATTGATCGACCACACGCGCAGGTTCGAGTCGGCGCGCTGCCCGTCGTAAAGCATCCGCCCCATGTTCATGAACTGGAGATTGTTGAAGGTAGTCGTCCCAATGGTATCGGCTTCATCATTCCACCAGCCCACCATACCGGAGTGAAATGCGGGCTTCAAGTGCGCCCAGAACCAGGCGCGTGCATCCGGATTGTTGAAGTCGATGTCGCGCGTCATGCGATGAGAGAAATAGTCTTCTGATGTCGATTCACCCGGATACCAGAAATGGTGCTCTGTCGCATACGCTGCGGCCATCGTCGGCTGATTCGGATTGCCGGCAATCGTGGTCAGGATGCGCGGCTTGAGAATACCGGCAAGCTTCACGCCGTCATCTTTCAGGTGCTGCGCAAAGGCCCCACTTGCGCCGTCAGGAAACTTATCGGGCGCCACGTTACCCGCGCCGGACGTACTGTTCCATCGCCACTCGCCGTAATTATCCTCGCCCCACGCTTTCCAATCAAAGTCGAGAATAAAGCCGTCGATGGGGAGCTGTTCACTGCGATACTTCGTAACGATTCTTTCCACTTCATCTTCCGTAGCGCCCCATTGGCTGTTGAGAAAACCGAACGTCCATTTGGGCGGAAGCGGCGGCGGCCCCGTTAGACGTGTCAGTGATGCCATAGTCTCCAGCGGTGTGCCGATGAAGACAAAGTACTCGACGTCAAGCCGGGAGCTGCCGTGAAACGAAATGCTGTCTGGAGCGTTTACAAACTCCCCTCCGTCTGAATCCACCAACAGGCCGTAGCGAACGGAAAAAACAAAAGGAGCACCGCTGTCACCCTGCACGCCCGCCGCAACCTGACCACCTTTGTTGCGTCTAAGGCTCACGTCTGTGTCGTCCAGTTTTGAACCGTGAATTCCGTAAAGCGCGTCATCGGTCGAGCGCGTCATCGTCACGGTCCCAGTAGCGGCATCGGAAAACGGATCACCGCTGCCAAGTAGCTGTTCTCCTGCGGCGTCGAGGAACGTGATGTGATGCGGCTTGGATTCCTCGATGCGAACCGAAACATCCGCCGTCGAGAGCGTATAGACGTTGTCCTTTTCGTTGCACGCAAATTTTGAAGGCGCGCGCAACGGCGGATGCGGATCGATCACCGGCGTTCGTGATGTCTCCTTGCCGTTGAGCCGCACATGCACACTCACCAACCGGTCCTCGAGAATCTGCACATCCAGTACCGATGCGCCATCCGCCAATTCAACTCCCTTAGGCAGCCGAGAAATTTGTGCGTGTGGCGTGGAGGGAGCTGGTTGTGCAAGGACTGAAAGCGCACCCAACAAAATGACGAAGCACAGCGGCAGAGCAGCACTTCCCTTCCCGATTCTCGTTCCCCGGTTCACGCCTGAAATCCTCCCTGTATTTCTCGCCCGCCTGACAGAACTCATCGCACCGCGTAAACCGTCATTGACTCAGCCGGCTCTTCAATGCGCAGTTTTCCGTTGCTGAGCTGCGGTGGTTCGCCGGGCGTAATCGGAGCCGCCTCAAATCTGGTGCATCCAGCCAGTGCCGTATTGCTAACCGGCAACTCTACAGCTTTCTCTTGCTCAGTCTTGTTCACAACGATCAGCAATCGCTCGCTTCCATGCGAATCGCATCCCCCAGCATCTGCTCCGCGAACGAATGCGAATAAATTGGCATCGACGTAGAGATTCTGCTCGATTCCGGTTTTAAGTTCGCTGTGTGCCGAGCGATAGGCAAGCAAGGCTGACGTCCAGCGGAAGATGTCTTCCTGCGCCGGGGTACGGCCAGCCGCCGTGAAGGCATTGCGCACGTCGCCGGGGAAGCCGCCGAGAAAGTCGTGCCGGTTGTCGGGGTCCGCGCCGCCGGTCATGCCAATCTCATCGCCCACATAGAGCTCCGGCATTCCGCGCAGCGTTGCCACCAGGCCCAGGCCGAGTTTGAGGGCGGGAACCGAGCCCCTGGCCTCGGTAAGAAACCGCGGCAGGTCGTGGTTGCCGATGAAGGTAACCAGCCGCTCCGGGTGCGGATAGAGCGCATCCTGCCGCAGGATGCCGGCCAGCTCCGTCATCGGCTTGCCCTGGGCGAGCACGTCGCGCAGCGCAAAGCACAGCGGATAATCGAACGGCGTGTCGAGCCCAGTGTCTATGTCGCCTTCGGCGCCCGCGCGCGCGGCTCCGCCCGCGAAGAACGATGTGACCTCGGGGTCGTGGTGATAGACCTCGCCCACCGTGGTCAAATGAGGAAACTCCGTGTGCAGCGCGGCATGGAAATCGCGCCAGAACGTCCGGCTCACGTAGGGAAACGTATCCAGGCGGATGCCGTCGAGGTTCGCCGTCTCCACCCACCAGAGCGCGTTCTGTATCAGGTAGCGCGAGACGAGGGGGTTCTCCTGGTTCAGGTCGGGCATGGCGGCGGCGAACCAGCCCTCGGTAACATCGCGCCAAGACGCGGGCGGCGCATGCGGGTCGAGCAGTTCGTAAAACTCGTACGCGGCGGCGCGATGGTGCGCCACCGTGCCGTGCAGCCAGCTGGGCGCGGGCGGATCGGCGACCCACGGGTGCTCCACGCCGATGTGGTTGGGCACGAGGTCGATGACCAGCTTCATACCCCGCGCGTGCAGGGCGTCGGAAAGTCGCCTGTAATCCGCAAGCGTGCCAAAATGCGGATCGACGGCGTAGAGATCGGTAGCGGCGTAACCGTGGTAGGATTCGGACATTCCGGCGTTGGAAGCCACCGGCGTGGTCCACACCGTGGTCACGCCTAGCTGTTTCAGGTAGTCGAGATGCTGTTCGATGCCTGCCAGGTCTCCGCCGTGCCAGCCGCGGGGGGCCGCGCGGTCGTCTCCGGGAGGGTAGGGCGCAGCGCTGCCGCGTGCGAAGCGGTCCGGCATGATGAGATACATCACGTCGGAAGAGTTAAAGCCGCGAAAACCGTCCGTACCCCCATGACGCGGGTCAAGCTCATATTGCACGCGAACTGATCCCGCTGCAGTCCGTACCAGCAGATTGAAGCGCTGGGGCGGAGCCGACGAAATGTCGAGCCAGACAAACAGCCAGTCGCCATTCGCGGACACGCGGGTTCGCTGCACCACAATTCCCTGCACACTTGTCCGAACGCGCGCACCGGAAAGATTCTTTCCATGCAATAGCAACATTGGATTGGGCATACCGCTCCACCAGTTGGGCGGATCAGTTTGCTGGATCACCGGCCTGGTGGTCGCCGCCGAATGTTGCCGAGATTTTTCGTCGGCACGGGTCGATCGCGGGTAAGCGATCAGCAGCAGCAACATCCAACAAAAAAGGATGCGAGAAAATCGCGTCGACAGTTCCGGTGGCATTCGACGCGCCAGAGCAAGCGGTCGCTTCCCTACCTGGAAACCCTGGCGAAATTCGTTCAATGGCAGCGGTGCGCGCTGCTGACCCATGGTGTCGACACTTCTAACTTCAAAAAATTCACGCATCGGCTCGCTCCCTGAAAGTTGTGCAAGGCAGGATTCATCATTCGACAGATCGAGCGAGGGCCCCGCACTACTAGCAGCACGGGGCTGTTGCGTTGCAGGAGTTCTCAGAAGACGAAACGCGCCGCAAGTTGAATCTGACGATTGCTATATGCCTGCACGCCGGTAACTTTGCCAAAGGTCTGCGCATCGCTCACATTGCTTCCGGGATTGGTGAACTGTGGTGTGTTGAACACGTTAAATGCGTCTCCATGCAGTTCTAGATTGAAGCGGTCTGTGAGATGCACGTTCTTCTGCATCGAGAAATTGACGACACGCTGGCCTGGGCCGTAGACCTGGTTGCGGTGGGCCGTGCCCGGACGAGTGTACACAGTAATGTGGTTCGGCGTGGTGGAGGTTGGAATATTAGAAGAGAAGGAAGCTGGATTGAACCAGTAGCCGCTGATGCTCTTCGAATACTGGATCGGGAGAATCTCGTCCGGCTCGTTGCTGGAGTTTGTTGCACCGGTGGACAAGTCGAACGGCTGGCCACTGGATACCAGGGCGATGATGTTGGTCTGCCATCCGCCAATGACCCAGTCCATGGGACGCGAAGCGCCGTTCCCAAATCGTTGCCCCCTACCGAATGGGAGGAAATATACAGTTGAAAAACTGAATACCTGCCGTTGGTCCTGACCGGAGTTGCCATAGCTGGCCTGTGGATCATAATAAAGGCAAAGCGTGCCACAAGTGTCGTCCATGGTGTGCGACCATGTGTAGGCGGCAGTCGTGATCAGGCTGGTGGCGCGATGCGTCGCCGACAATTGCAATCCGTTGTAGTTGGAACTTCCGTTGGAGATTTGGTAGGTGATATTACCCAGGTTCGGAAAGTTCTGGTTGCCTTCTCCGAGCGGTCCATTGCTAAACTGGAAGAGGTTGTATGGATACATGCTCTCGAGGTGATCGGCCTTGGTGCCGACATACGCGATGTTCAGCACGTCCTTGGCGCTCACCTGTTGATCGAATTGTATGTTCCACTCCTGGATCTGGCTGTTGGGCTGGTTCCGATCGACTGCGAGGGTACTTAAACCTTGCGGAGGCGCTGCCGGATTGAAGTTCGGGAACCCCGGCTGTGGAAGGGGAGTGGTCTGGTTGGCCGAGCTGACCTTGCAACTGTCAAAGCCGTTCGTGCCCTGGGTTGGAGTCTGACCGGTAAAGGAGATGCAGTAACCTTGCCTAGCCTGGTATGACGTAGCGCCGCCGAAGGGTGGCTGCTCGCCAAGCGTCCCGCCGTCGATGCCTCCATAATGGGTCTGGTAGTAGTAGATGCCGTAACCACCGCGCAAAATAGCTTTGCCATTTCCAAGGAGGTCGTAGGCAAAGCCAAGACGCGGTCCGAAATTATAATAATTTTGGTTCACGATGCTGCGGGATACGCCGTTTTGGCCAGCCAGGAGAACTTGACCAGTGTTAATGTCAAACGATGCCTGACGATTGTGCATTTCATACGGCTCCGTCAGCAGGTCCCAGCGCAGGCCGAGGTTTACCGTCAAACGCTGATTTACGCGCCAGTCGTCCTGCGCGAAAATGCCATCTTCCTGAAAGACTTCGCCGAAGTATCCGTTCTGCGCGCCAATGGAATAGGTATCCACGAAGGAGGCCAACATATCGGAGACCTCATAGCCGGTAAAGTCCTGTCCGTTTCCAGAGATATTGAAGTAGCCCTTTCCTTCAAGCGGGTTGAAATAATTCATTTGGCGGCGAATGAGCGTGCCGCCGAACTTGAAGGAGTGGTTTGCGTGCTGCCAGTTGAAGGTGTCCGTTCCCTCAATGTTGTTTTGCGGGACCGCGTACAGGCCGTAATCGCCGGTGTACTGAATTTCCGTATTGTAACCTCCGATCAGCGCGCCGCCGCTAGTTTCCAGGCTGCGGTTGGCATTGACAATACCCAGGTCCTTTGAAACTGGAATGCCATAGAAGGGTGGCATGTAGCCGTAGTTGTCCCGGTTGTAGGCCAGGTGAGCCTCGTTTACCGCATTTTGCGTGAAGGTGTGCGTGTAACCGAGGTCGTAACCGCGCGCGTGGGTGTAACTCGAGCCGCTGCCGAAACCGGCCGGCAGTTTCGTGAACATTGAGTTCTTGGTTTGTACGGAATTGTCATAGCTGAAGCGCGCGAAAAACAGGTCTTTTGCGCTCGCAGTCCAATCTATGCGGACATCGAAGTCGTTATAGTTGATGATCTGTGTCTGGAATGTTTGATAGTTGTTGAGGACAGTATTGGATAGCGTCGGCAACGGAAAAGCGTTCAGGTAATTCACCGCAGCCGGGTTCAAGCGATTCTGCGGAATAATGTTCCCGGAAAATGGCGTGCAGGTGATCGGGTCGTAGATCAAGCCGTCTGGCGGAGCACTGCTGGGTTGGCACAAGTTGGAATGGTTGATGAATTTACCGCCCGTCAACGCCGGGTTGAGCAATTCGGAGAGGTTCCCTTGGCGCATCTTTGCCGTGGGGACCGTCACGAAAGAGGAGCCGACAGGTTCAGTCTCCCGCCATGCCTGATAATCGCCGAACATAAAGAGCTTGTTCTTGATGATGGGAAAGCCCACATCTCCGCCCCATTGGTTGCGGTTGTAGGCTGGATTGGGGGTCGGGCCCGCGCCCAGAAACTGGTAGTAGGGATTGGAGTCGAACTTGCCGCTGCGATAATACTCGAAGGCGGAACCGTGAATGGAGTTGGTGCCGGATTTGATGGAACTGATCACGATGCCGCCACCGGCACGGCCATATTGCGCCGGGGCCACGCTGGTATCTATTTTGAATTCCTGTGTAGCGAAGATGTCCGGGAAAAACAGCAGGGTACCCGACAAATCGTCGTTGTTGTCCACCCCATCCAGGATGTAATTGTTCGTTGCTGGCTGCAGGCCGTTGACGGACAGCGCACCGCCTCCGCTTTCGTTGTAGCGGAAGGTTTCTGCGTTCCCGTTTACTCCGCTTTGTTCGTTGCCGTAGGCGCCCCGCGTCACTCCAGGCGCCAATAGAGCGAGATTGGTGAAGTTCAGCCCATTCAACGGTAGCTGAGTGATCTGCTTGCCCTGAATGGTTTCACCCAGAGTTGCGTTGGTCGTGTTCAAAAGCGGAGCGGCGCTCGACACCTGCACCGTCGTCGACACCGCCCCGGGTTGCAGTTTGAACATAAGTGTTTGAACCTTGGTGACTGTGATGGTGAAGGCTTGCTTTTGCGATTGGAAGCCCGGAGCGTTGATCTGTGCGGTGTAGTTGCCGCGCGGAACGGCGAAGATGTTGAATTCACCGGTCGCATTTGAGGTGGCATTCAGTTGATTGCCATTGTCGTTGTTGGTGACTCGGATGGTCGCGCCCACAATGGCTGCCCCTGTGGGGTCCGTCACCGTTCCCACGACCCGGCCGGTATCCGTTTGTGCAAGAGATCCCAGGGAGAATCCCAATGTGATCAAAACGAGCAGGCCGAGGGTCCATAGCAGACTCCCCGCAAAGCGATGGGATTGTGGCGATACTGCGTTCGAACTCATAACGTGGTCTCCTAAAATTCCCTCCGCCAGCTTGCTGTGGCGGAGCGTTCTGTTGGGATTGCCGATGCGGTGCTCAGTCTGCCTTTTCAGCGCAACCGACTCCTGTTCGAGGCGAGCGATTTGTCGGTGCTTGCTCGCACAGCATAGTTGCCGCGTGGAACTGCCAGAATTGTGAATTGACCGCGCTGTTCGAAACTGCGCTTAGTTTTAATCCGTTGGTTATGTTGGTCGCTGTCACTGCCGCACCGGGTGCTCCAGTGGGGTCCATCACCGTTCCGGCAATACTGCTTGTATCCGTCTGCGCTTGGATACTGAACGACAGCAACATCATGCGACTGCAACCGCAAGAATGCCCAGTTGCGCTTAGTAGGTAACGAAGCATCTTGCATCCTCATCACCATGTCCTCCAAAGTGTCTTGTTAACTAGGACTACTTTTTTCCATGGTTTGACCGGGGTATCAACCGTCGCCCCGCAACCATCGATAAGAAAACGCCTTTCGGATGATGGGGTCAATCCACGGAAGCGCAATTTGTAATCTATTGGGCATCAACAGCTAAGTCATTTATCCTTCATCACTTATTGGTGCACTTCTCCAGTCGCGGCACGGTGGCGCTGGGGCAACTTCGGAAGATTTTTCCAATCTTGCCCTTTTCCCTTACACTAATACGTAGTGGGAGATCCCCGGCTGCCGGTGTGGCAGTAGAAGTTTGACAGTTCCGGAAGTATGTTCCCCCTCAGTTGGCCTCTACAGCGCCAGCGAAGATGGCATTGCGAGGCTTTTGTTCTTGCTGTTGCTTTCACCGGTTGCGATCAGGCCCCTTTGAAGGGCCAGCAGCCGTAAAGCCTCCGGCTCTCTCAAGGAGGATACATACTACTGAAGTATCCCAGATGGAAACCATAACCAGGACGGACGGTCTGCGGCGCGCTCGATTCGGCGTCTTCGAGGCTGACCTGGAGGCAGAGGAGCTTCGTCGTTCCGGGGTCCGTGTGCACATTCAGAGTCAACCTTTCAAGCTGCTCGCCGTTTTTCTCGAACATCCAGGACACGTCGTCTCCCGGGAAACTCTTCAGCGGGAACTCTGGGATTCCGAGACTACAGTGGATTTCGACCACAGCCTTGGCATCGCCGTGAACAAGCTTCGCGAGGCGCTCGGCGATTCCGCCGAGAACCCCCGCTTTGTCGAGACTCTGGCCAGGCGCGGCTACCGCTTTATTGCGCCTGTCACCGTTCTTGATCCACCACCTGTTGTTTTTGCGGCTGCTGCTCCTCAAGACCTGCGTCTGACTTTGTGGATTGTTGGAGCACTCGCTCTCAGTTTCTGTGGGCTTGCCCTGGTTTTCGGTTTGCGCCCTCCGCTGCGCAAGCCGTACCACGTCGCCCAGGTCACCTTCTCGGGCCACATCCTCAGTAACGACCTGGATGTGGAAAGCTTCTCCAGTTCCGCCAGCGACGGCACGCGCATCTATTTCTCGAACATGGAAAATGGCAATCCCGTGCTCGCGGTTGCTCTGGCTGCGAATGGCGAGATAAGTCGCTTCAATCTGCCCTCGGAGATAGGCGCGCCTCTCATCGGCTCGCTTTCGCCTGATGGTTCGCAGCTCGTGGTGCGCAGTCATCTCCGGCCCGAACCCGAGCAGCCTCTCTGGATTGTGCCCACCCTGGGGGGTGACGCACACCGCGTTTCCAACGTGCTGGCTCATGACGCAACGTGGATGCCGGATGGGAACCATCTTCTCGTCGCTTCCCGCGACCAATTAATAGTGATGGGGGTGGACGGCAGCGATCCGCATCCATTCCTCTCCACAGCCGGCCTCGCCTTCTGGTTGCGTTGGTCGCCGGATGGAAGGCATCTCCGCTTCACGCTTCGAAATCCTGGAAAACAAACCTCTGAACTTTGGGAGGTCTCCTCCGACGGATCGAACTCACATCCGCTTCTACCCGGTTGGAGTCAGCCATCGTCAGAATGTTGTGGTAGTTGGACACCGGACGGGGATTACTTTGTCTTCCAGTCCTCGCACAGCGGCCATAGCGAAATATGGATGCGCCGCGAAAAACCGTGGTATCTGACGCGCGGCGAGCCTCAGCAGGTCACCAACGGTCCTCTCGAATTCCAGTCGCCCGCCACCACATCGGGCAGTGATCGTATTTATTTCATCGGTGCCAACGTACAATATGAGCTCTTGCGGGCCATGCCGCACCCTACAATGCCCCGCGCGAACGACAAAGATGCGCCGCTGAATGCGCCGTCGTTCACACCGCTCTATCAGAATCTGAGCGCCGCAGCGCTTGCGCAGTACTCCCACGACGGCAAATGGGTGGCGTGGCTTAATGCAGCCGATAATTCTCTGTGGAGGAGCCGCGTTGATGGCAGTGAGCGCATCGAGCTGACCACTCCTCCGCTGCGCATCTTTATGATGAGATGGTCGCCCGACGATCGCAGACTGGCCGTGATGGCAGAGGAGCCGGGCAAGCCCTGGAAGATCTATCTGATCGACTCGGAGGGTGGAAAGCTCACGCCCATCCTCAACGAAAGTCACAATGAAGGCGATCCGGCATGGACACGCGATGGCAAGTCTATCGTTTTTGGTCGCCTTCCCGACCGCATGGGCAATGATCAGCCAAAAACCATCTATCTCCTGAACCTCGACACAAAACGTTTAACAGAGATTCCCGGCTCGAAAGGTCTCTTCAGTCCACGACTCTCGCCGAACGGGCGCTACATGGTGGCGATGCCTCTCGACCAGCGCGCACTCCTGCTCTACGACCAAAGCACGCAGCATTGGGCGACTTTCACGACGCACGGCGTTGGCGATCCGGCCTGGTCCCACGATGGGCGGTTTGTCTACTTTCAGGACTTCCTTGAGAAAAGCAAGCCAATTTACCGCATCGCCGTACCCAATGGGAAGCCGGAAGTAGTTGCGACCATCGACAACCTGCGCCCTGTGGCTGCTACGGACTATCGGCTCATGGGGCTCGCGCCGGGCGACCTGCCGCTGGTGCAGGTTCGCACGTCCGTCGTCAACCTTTACGAAATCAATCTGAATGACCATTGATTCGAAATCGACGTGTTCCACGGCCACGCGATACAGCTCGGATGCATGTCCGACTGTGCGGCAGATCCTCCTTGGTCATTGGACAAGGTCGTCGCCCACAATGAATGCTCGCCTGGACCTTTCATCAGCTGTGACACTGCTTTCCTTGCAGTCTCGTGAGTCGACGACGTAAGTTGTGGTGCATCGACGCCAGGCCGTTCAGTTTAAGGCTTCCTCAGCAGAATCTATGGGTTTGAAGTGGATGAAGGCAAGCGAGCATTCCGCGAAGTGTCATCAGATAAACGTCTTGTTTCAACTAATTGCATGAATACATCAACAGGTTAAGCATCAAGTGCGTCGGGGCTTTCTTCCGGTTACCAGCTCCGCTGTAGAGCTTGCAAAGTTCACCGTCGCCGCCGCAGCGGTGGGAGAAGTGGAAATCCCGCTGCTCTTGCGGGTTTTCCAAGCGCAGTGGGAAAATCCCGCTCTTGGACTTTTCCACGGAGCGGCATCTTCCACCGCCTCTTCACCCATAAATTCTGCTATAGAGCCGTTCAGAATGGTCTTAACGTGAAGCTGAATAGCTGGTCTCTGCCTTTCGACTTTTTGTTTGCCAACACACGACTATCGAAACTGATGAGATCAGCTATTCTTCTTCTGGGCCGGGGAAGCGGACGCGGGCTCCGGTGGAGACCGACCCGCGAAGGAATAACCGGCTGCGACTCATCCTTACCGATGAGAACCGGGAACAGGCTCGAGGCTTGTTCCCGGCTTCCGTTGACTACATCGGGGGGGGATAGATCGCCCCATGCCTCACAAAACCATCCAACAAGCTGCGGCGAAGCCGCTTCCTTACTTGCTTCTGCAGCCTCAGCTACCCACACATTCTGCGGAAGAACCAGATTTCCGAACCGCGAATGTCATGAGACTTCGAGCTGCGAAAGCCCAGCTTTCAGAGGCGAGACTATACAACGCAGAAAGGCAGGAATCAACCAATGAGCGCAGAGAAAGATGCCGTAGCCGCGGCGCCAAGTGCCTCCGCGAAGCCGGATCAGAATATTCCTCCGCAAGGACTCACGAGCGACGAGGCGAAGAGCCGTCTTCAAAAAGACGGGCCCAACGCGATGCCGGATACTTCTGCGCACCCGCTTCGCAATGCATTGGCCAAGTTCTGGGCGCCGGTCCCCTGGTTGCTCGAAGCCGCTATCGTGCTTCAGCTGGTACTGCATAAAGATCTCGAAGCTGCGGTCATCGCGGGCTTACTGGTCTTCAATGCGGCCCTGGCGTATTTTCAGGAAGGCCGTGCCCAGGCTACCCTGGCAGCGTTGAAATCGCGTCTCGCCCTGAATGCTTCGGTTCGGCGCGATGGTGCCTGGAAAACCATCCCGGCCGCGGAGTTGGTTTGCGGTGACATAGTGAAGCTTTCGCTCGGCGGCGTGGTTGCAGCCGATGTACACCTCGTTGACGGTTCTGTCCTGCTCGATCAATCGATGCTCACGGGTGAATCGCTGCCCATCGAGGCTGGTGGAGGAGTCGATACCTATGCAGGCGCACTCGTGCGCCGCGGGGAAGCAACGGCAGTGGTGACAGCTACCGGGCTTCACACCAAGTTCGGCCGCACTGCAGAACTGGTCCGCACGGCGCACGTCGTCAGTTCTCAGGAGAAGGCTGTCTTACGCATCGTGCGGAATCTCTCATTTTTCAACGCCGGCGTCATCGTTCTTATCGGAACGTATGCCTATCTTCATGCGTTGCCGTGGAGCGAGATTGTTCCTTTGCTGCTAACGTCGGTTCTGGCGTCGATTCCGGTGGCGTTACCCGCGACTTTCACGCTGGCGGCGGCTCTCGGGGCCCGCTCTCTTGCAAAAACAGGCGTGCTTCCAACCCGCCTCACAGCTGTAGACGAAGCCGCAACCATTAATGTTTTGTGCTCGGATAAAACAGGAACCCTTACCCGCAACGAGCTCTCGGTCACCAGCGTCCGGCCCATGCCTGGCTTCGATGAGGCACATATCCTGGGACTGGCGGCTCTGGCAAGCTCCGACGGTGGCCAGGACTCTGTCGATGTGGCGATTCGCTCCGCTTCCTCCAAGAATCCGGTATCGGACCTGCCGAAACTAACTAAGTTTGTGCCATTCGATCCCGCGATCAAAACCTCGGAAGCGATGGCAACCGATGCGAAGGGCGGCGAGCAGCGCATCGTCAAGGGTGCCTTCACCGCCGTTTCTGGCCTTGCAAGTCCATCCCCGGCCGCGTCTGGGATAGCGGGCGAACTCGAGAAACAAGGCTTCCGTGTTCTCGCGGTAGCCGTGGGGCCTTCCACCGCGATGCAGATTGCTGGCTTTATAGCACTCAGCGATCCGCCCCGGGCCGACTCGATCGCACTCATCTCGGAACTCAAGACGCTCGGCGTGGGCACCGTCATGGTGACGGGCGATGCACCGGCAACTGCCGCAATTGTCGCTCATGAGGTGGGGTTGGACGGTGCTGTGTGTCCTCCTGGGCCGATCCCCGACTCTGTCAAGCCGGAAGATTACGCCGTCTTCGCAAGCATTCTCCCGGAAGGGAAATTCAACCTCGTTAAGGCCTTCCAGAAAAACGGGCGCACGGTCGGAATGTGCGGGGATGGCGCCAACGATGCCCCGGCGCTTCGCCAGGCACAGATCGGCATTGCCGTCTCGACGGCGACCGACGTCGCAAAATCTGCGGCAGGGGTAGTACTCACGGAAGCGGGCCTGGGGGGCATTGTCGCCGCCGTCAAGGAAGGAAGGATTACATTTCAGCGCATTCTTTCTTATACGCTCAACTCCGTAAGCAAGAAGATCGTGCAGGTCCTGCTGCTTGCAGTAGGCCTGCTTATTACCGGACATGCCGTGCTGACTCCGATGCTGATGGTCATTGTCATGATCACCGGGGATTTTCTGTCCATGTCGTTGACGACCGACCGAGTGCGCCCATCGGAGACGCCGAACTCATGGAATATTGGCAGGATTACGAGCGCAGCAGTCATACTGGGAGCGTTCTTTCTGGCATTTTGTACGGCGATCTTACTCGTGGGTAAGTTTGAGCTCAAACTCGACATCGACGCGCTGAGAACCATCTCTGTCGTCGCGATTGTCTATGGTAGCCAGGCCATGATCTACGCAATCCGGGCGCGTCGTCATCTCTGGGGGCTTCGCCCCACGATGTGGCTCGTATTGTCTTCCGTAGCCGACATACTTATTATCTCCACTCTCGCGCTTCGCGGGATTGCGATGACGCCGCTGCCGGTCTCAGTCCTGACCTGTGAATTTGCAGCGGCCGCAGCATTCTGGCTGATTCTTGATGGGTTGAAGATACCGATCTTTGCCCGCCTTCATATCGCGTGAAGACATGGAAATTGCCTGCATAATTAATTATTACTCCACCAATGCCTTAAAAACCGCGTCTGCGGCGTCCTTGTAGAACTCGATACTGATTCGAGTCCAGAGGTCATCCGGCAGGTTGTTAAGTTGTTTTCGCGCGGCAACGGGAATCAGGAGCGTCGTTGCCTGCTTTTCGATAGCGAGCTCTGCAATCCGCTCCGCGTTGGGAATCATGTCGATCGAACCGCCAAGGTTTTGCGCGCCTACGAGAATTGTGCCTCCACGAGTGTTCTTTCCTAGGAGCGCTCCGCACAGGGCCACGAGGACAGGCAATCCGAGTCCGACACACCTCCTTTATCGGCATCCATCGCCCGCATCTGGATCGAAAATTCATGTTCCCGAGGATCACGGTCACCTACAAGTTCCTTTGCCCTCGTGTATAGATTCTGCTCGCCGACACGAACGCTTTCCTTGAATGCAGGTTGCGTCGGTTGATTCAGTATCTTGACTCCGCTACCGGGCCCCGTTGTCACCTCCAAGCGATACAGTCCCGCACCGGTTTCCGAGGAACCTGTGCTCGCAGCCCAAACCTGTCCCGGTGGCAGCGGATCGCTTTCAATCGCTTCGTCGCTATGCAACTCCGGAGTAGATACGAACTGCTCCACCCCTTCGGCACCCATCGTATAGCTGAAATGAGTGTTGCGGAATTCGCTCTTGAATACTCGCTTTTGCTGCTCCTTGACCCGGCGCCGACCCTCGAGTGCGAGCCGCACGATCCATTCCAGATCCTGATCGGAAATCGCCGTCTCCGGATCCGGGAACAACAGCTTCACCAATCCGCTCACAGTTTTGTTGACTGCTTCGGTGTCACGTCCACTCAGTGCGCCACCGAGGTAAACGCGCCCTTGGAGACAGTTCACGCGGCTTCCTGAGCGAAGCTTCGTCCAGCACTCGCTCAGGAAATCGCTCACCAATCCAAAATGGTCCGTCAGGTTATCGGCCGCTTTCAGTTTTGGGAAGTCCCACCCCGGAGCAAAAGCATGTAGCCGATCCATGAAGGCCGTATCGTTACGCATTTCTGGCGGCATTGGGGTCAAGAGGTGCCCGATCCGTTGCTGCTGCTCGACATCCACGTCGAAGTTACCCACCATAACCAGACTGCCGTCAGCCCTGATGTTTTCTTTTCCACGGCTGAATTGGCCCGAGGCCATGTACCTTTCATGATGTTGACGCCGTCCTTCTGATCGAAGGAGATTCCGGAGACCTCGTCGAAGCAGACCACGTCATATTGACACACCAGCCCGCGTTGCCCAGATGCATTGTTTACAAACATCTTGGCGACAGTTGCCTTGCCGCCCGAAATCAGATCGGAGTATGGAGAGATCTGCTGGAAAAGGTGGCTCTTCCCGGTGCCGCGGGGGCCAAGTTCTACAAGATTGTAATTTCGCTCGACAAATGGAACCATGCGCAGAAGAACCACGCGCCTGGCCCGCTCATCC
>JAJXZK010000188.1 GCA_021780095.1 Acidobacteriota bacterium
GTTCAGGTCATCTTCCAGGGACGCAATGAAATTTCTATCCGCACGCGCCGTCGCTTCCAGGACGGAGGCGTTGCTACCGGCAGGGAACTCGCCCGTGCGCATCCGTTGCGCGAAGGTGCGCAGCCGCTCCACTGCGTTGGTCGATTCTGTGAGTCCCTCAAATGTGAAATTCAACTGGTTGCGATAGGGGACAGCGGTCAATAGAAATCGAATCGCGGAGGCTTTGTACCCGCGTAGCAACAGGTCTCGCAAGGTATAGAAGTTGCCCAGCGACTTCGACATCTTCTTGCCTTCCACCAGCAGAAAACGGATGTGCATCCAGTGTCGTGCGAAGGTTTTTCCGCTGGCCGACTCCGACTGCGCAATCTCATTTTCATGATGGGGGAACATCAGGTCTTCGCCGCCGGTGTGCAGGTCGAAAGTCTCGCCCAGATAGGCTGTTGCCATGGCGGAGCATTCAATATGCCAGCCCGGCCGACCCGGCCCCAGTTCGGTGTCCCAGTGAAACTCATCAGGCTTGGCCGCCTTCCACAGTGCGAAATCGCGGGCGCTGTCTTTGTCATACTCGTCGACGTCGACGCGCGCTCCGTCTTCCATTCCGGCCAAATCTTTTTTTGACAGTTTGCCGTATCCAGGAAAGCTGGCGATCCGGAAATAATACGAACCGTTTTCGCCGCGATACGCGCAGCCCCGCTCGACCAGCTTTTCAATCAAGCCGACCATGAGCGAAATATTCTCTGTCGCTCGCGCCAGGTATTCCGGTTGTTCGATGCCCAGGGCCTTCAGATCTTCGAGGAAAGCAGCTTCATATTTGGCGGTGTAATCACCGATGGATTGGCCCGCGGCAGCCGCCTTGGCCATGATTTTGTCGTCGACATCGGTAATGTTCATCACGTGGCGCAGCGGCATTCCCTGCAGCTTGAGAAAGCGCCGCAGAATGTCCACGTGAATAAACGTGCGGAAGTTGCCGATGTGGCCGTAGTCGTACACCGTGGGTCCGCAGGCGTACATGCCGAGCGGTTGCCCCGGCTGCGGCTTCAATTCCTCAACTTGTCCGCTGAGCGTGTTATAGAGGCGTAGTGACATGCAATTTCTGATTGTACGGGCAATCCGCCAAAATGAAAGTGATCTACCCCAACGACAGCGACGGCTCGGCGGTCAGGCTTTCCGTTGCCACGTCTCCGGCCACAAATTTGGGCCATGCGGCTGCGGCGATCATCGCGGCATTGTCGGTCGAAAGTTCCAGCGCTGGAAACGTGACTGGCAGCCGACGTTTTCGACCCTCCGCCAGAAAATGCTGCCGCAGTTCGCGATTTGCGGCTACCCCTCCGGAAACCAGAATGCTCGCCGCATGAAAGCTCTCTGCCGCGTTGAACGTTTTTCGAACCAGGTCGTCAACCACCGCACGCTGAAACGATGCGATCAGGTTGAGCGTTTCGGTGTCGCACAGTTCCAGCGCGGCGGCGGGCTTTGCGTCGGGGAGTTTTGCCAGTGCCGCTCGGCGGACCTCAATTGAGGGCTTCAAGTCATGCAACTGTACGTAGCGCAGGACAGCCGTTTTTAAGCCGCTGAACGAGAATAGAAATCGCGGACTTTGGATCTGTTGGGCGCGATACGGTTTTTGCTTCACCGTGATGGGGCCGAACGGCACGGCGTGCGAGTCTCCATGCTGCGCCAGCCCCTCGATCCAAGGACCGCCGGGATAGCCCAGTCCAAGGAGTTTGGAAACTTTGTCGAAGGCTTCGCCGGCAGCGTCATCCACGGTTCTGCCGATGTTTTTGTAGCGCCAGGTCCCCTGCATTCCTTCCGCAAGGTACAAATGCGTGTGGCCGCCGGAAACCACCAGCGCCAGCGTCGGCTGCACCAGCGTTTGCTGCTGCTTTTTCGCCTCAAGCAACACGGCGTGAATATGCCCCTCCAGGTGATTCACTGCGATTAACGGCTTATTTAGGGCGAACGCAAGGCCTTTCGCGTACATGACACCAACTAGCAGCGCTCCAGCCAAGCCCGGTCCCTCTGTCACCGCGATTGCATCGAGGCCTTCGAGGCTGCATCCCGCCTGTTGCAACGCTGTCCGAACCACTGGAACAATATTCTGCAGATGTTCTCGCGAGGCCAGCTCCGGAACTACCCCGCCATACGGCGCATGCGTGCGGATTTGCGACGCGATCACGTTCGATAGCACCTCCGCCCCGCCGCGAACCACGGCGGCTCCGGTTTCGTCGCAGGAGCTCTCAATCCCGAGAATCAACCCCCGTGGGGAGGTCGATTCCGGCGTCTGCACCGCGTCAGAACTGGAGGGATGCGTAGGAGGCATGTCACCATGGTAAAGGCAGCGCTCCATTTGCCGCCGCATCCAGGTCGATCGCGATGATCCTAAGCCACCCTTCCGTTCCTGCATCCGCGCGCCAGCAGTCCGCAACGCAGATTGTGGAGCGACTGCGCGCAGCTGGTCACGCGGCATATTTCGCCGGCGGCTGCGTGCGCGATTTGTTGCTGGGCCGTGAGCCGTTGGATTTTGACGTGGCCACCAGCGCGACGCCGCAGCAGGTGCTGGCAATGTTTCCGCGCACATTTGCCGTCGGCGCGCAATTTGGCGTGGTGCTGGTTGTCGATGCCTACGAGCAGGCGGAAATTCTGACCGAGGTCGCGACCTTCCGCAACGATGGCGCCTACAAGGACGGCCGCAGGCCCGAGTCTGTCTCTTACACCGATTCCGCCGAGCAGGATGTTCTGCGGCGCGACTTCACCATCAACGGCATGTTGATCGATCCGGCGCGGCTGCATGATTCCAGAAGCGTGAATGTTGCGGTTCTCGATTTTGTGGGCGGCAGGGAAGACCTACAAAAGGGCATTATTCGCGCCATTGGCGACCCCAGCCAGCGATTTGCGGAAGACAAGCTACGCATGTTGCGGGCGGTTCGTTTTGCCGCGCGGTTTGGGTTTGAAATTGAAGACAATACCCTGCGCGCAATTCGGGCGGCAGCAGCTGAGATTGATCAAGTCAGCCGCGAGCGTGTGCGCGAAGAACTAACGCGCATGTTGACGGAAGGCGCGGCGCGGCGTGCGTTTGAGTTGTTGGAGCAGTCCGGATTGCTGGTGGAAGTTCTGCCGGAAATCGCGCGTATGCGCGGTGTCGGGCAGCCACCGCAGTATCATCCCGAAGGCGATGTCTGGATTCATACGCTCATGTTGCTTGAGCAGTTGCCGGCAGGGTCTCCCGCAACACTTGCGTGGGGAGCGCTGCTGCATGATGTCGGCAAGCCCGCAACATTTCGGGTCGCGCCCGACCGCATCCGCTTCGATGGCCACGTTGAAGTTGGGGTGCGCATGGCAGAGGAGATCTGCCACAGGCTGCGCATGTCGAACAGCGATACGGAGCAGATCCTGGCGCTGGTGGCGAATCACATGCGCTTTGCGGACGTCGAAAACATGCGCGATTCAACCTTGAAGCGATTTTTCCGCCTCGATCGATTCGACGAACATCTCGCGCTGCATCGCATGGATTGCATGGCCAGCCATAGAGATCTTTCGCTCTACCAATTTGTGCTTGGACGGTATCAAACAGCGGCTCCGGAGCAGATTCGTCCCACGCCGCTGATGACAGGGGATGATTTGATCGCGCTTGGATATCGACCGGGTCCGGAGTTTCGAACCATGTTGAATCTGGTCGAGGATGACCAGTTGGAGGGGACAATTCACAGCCGGGAGGAAGCGTTGGCGAGGATCGCCGCGCGGTTTCCGAGACCCCCCGACAGGTTGAAAAAAAATAGTTGCTAAGGCGACTAATTGGACGGAATTGGTTGCTCTAGCAACCAATTCCGTCGGCTCGATTTTGCGTCGAAATTAGTGCAATTTTGCTGCTAATTGCTGGCTAA
>JAJXZK010000039.1 GCA_021780095.1 Acidobacteriota bacterium
GAGGCGGTGCAAAGCCTCCCCAAACAATCTGAGGCCGGGCCGGAAGATCTCTACGAGACCTTGACCGACCGCGAAAAACAAGTTCTGAGATTGGTGGCGATTGGTTGGAGCAATAAAGAGGTTGCCGATTCACTCCGGATCAGCATCAAGACGGCCATGACGCATCGCGAGCATCTGATGGAAAAACTCAGCCTGCGAAACCGAACCGAGCTGATCAAGTTCGCCATCAAAAAAGGGGTGATCCGGGTTGAAGGTTGAGCCGCGCTCGTGCGCGGCGACACCTGTTGGCCCGATTCAGGCGCCCCTCGCAGGCCATTCGATCTGCCGCCACTACTGCCCGCGCTTATGGCCAGCAGCGTGCGGGGCCAGTTTTTCAGCCTCCAACTGGCGAGTCCCACCAAGGACAATGCGGAGTTTTCTCGTGATGACCTTCGCGAGCAAGGCGAAACCGATAAACGGGAAGAAGATCACATACGCGACGCTGATAATCAACGCAACCGGCACAAACAGAATCCCGGGTATCCGAATATATTCAACCTTCTCGGTCCCGGGCAGTTTTCCCGACTTCCCTTCCACCGTCACGATTTCCCAATCGCCCTTATGCCAGTAGAACCCGCCCTTTGCCTCGTTTCCACCTTTGAGTGTCATCGCTGTTTACCTCCCATCTTTCTCTTTCTCCATAATCAGTATACGGATGAGGGCCAAAGGTGAAAATCAGGAGACCGTCCTAGCGCATAGAGAAGGATTTCCGATGAGGGAGGGAAACACTCCGTAGAGGAGGGGTGAAACTTTCCGTAGTAGGGCCACGATGCCAGAGGCTCTCCGAGCAAGCTACCCAGGATTAGAAATATCTTTTGTTCAGAAGTGTGCCAAATTGGTACGCATTTCTTGGGATACAATCCACGAATTCCAGATTGGCGGCATGGTCCCAAGCTTGCGATGAGTCGCGCAACTCGCTTTTTATATGCAACTTACAAAGGCTCTCCAGGCAGAGCATCGCTGGCAACGCTTCGTCTCAGGCTGGTTGTTCAGTAGGCGATTTCGTTCGAAAGTTCAAGGCCAGCCCAAGGGGTCCAGGGGCAAGGCAATTCTTGATCGAAAATCTGCCGCTGGATGAGCCTTCTTTTCCGCACTCAGCAGCAGGTGCGAGATGAAGAACTCGACGGGGCGTGATCTGCTGAAGACCGGACTGCTCGCGCCAGGCGTAGCGCCGGGAGTTCATGCGGCTGCCGCCCGTGTCGCTATTGCTCTCAATGGCGAAGAACCCGCAACTTCGCCCTTTTCCTCCTGCAAGATTGTGATGGTCGGCCGGCGCACGCGGTGTATACTGCGCTGAATGAAGATGGCACGAGGAAATTAGCGGTGGACACTCGACCGATTTATGGTGTGGCCCGAGGGGAAAATCATGGGAACCATTTCACGACGCAACCTTATCAAAAGCGCTCTGGCTGTTCCTGCCGCTGGCATTCTGGGCAGCAAGAGTGCCCGTGCCGCTGATTCGAGCAGCATAGCTGCCGACTCTGGCGCGCCGGTGATGGCCACTTCCCTGGGCTGCGACGTGTTTGTGGCGCTGCGGGATGCCACGGCTGACCATTCGGTGCTTTTGGGCAAGAACAGCGACCGTCCGCCGATGGAGGCCCAGCCTTTGGTCCAGATGCCTCGCGGGACGCATGCACCGGGAGAAAAAGTAAAGTGCACGTACATCGAGATTCCGCAGGTGGCGAACACTTACGAACATTTCGGTTCAAAACTCTGGTGGGCCTTTGGCTACGAGCAGGGCACGAACGAGCACGGTGTGGCGATTGGCAACACGGCCGTCTTCTCCAAAGAACCCATGCAGTGGGGCAATGGCCTGCTCGGCATGGACATGCTGCGGCTGGGCCTGGAGCGTGGCAGGACCGCCTACGAAGCCATGCACGTGATCATTGACCTGCTTGAGAAGCACGGCCAGTGCGGCGACTGCGAACACCCGGGCGAATGGGGCAGGGCCAACTATCACAACAGCTACATTCTTGCCGACCCGCACGAGGCCTGGGTGCTTGAGACCGCGGGAAAATACTGGGCGGCAAAGAGGGTGCGGCACGGCGTTTATTCGATTTCCAACATTTATTCCATTGAGGCCAATTGGGACGAGGCCCATTCGCGGCTGGCGCAACACGCCGTTGAAATGGGATGGGCACGGTCGGCGGGTGACTTTAACATGGCCCGCGACTACGGCGATTACTGGACTGCCAAATCGAAAAATCCGGGAGACATGCAGATTCGCCGCAACATGACGATGTCCTGCCTGATGCAGGATTTCAGCCACGCCACGCCCGCGAGCATGATGCGGATCAACCGCAGCCACATGGAGGGAACCATCGCCGAGCCGCGTTGGGGAGCCACGGAGACTTTCTGGCCGACGCCTTGCATGCACGACAACGCGCATGCGCCCTACACCACTGCGGCGTCGTTTGTAGCCCACTTGCGGGCAGAAATGCCCGGGCCGTTGCGCCAGGTCTACTGGGCCAGTTTTTCCAGCCCCTGCTGCAATGTCTTCAAGCCTTTTTACCTGGGCGGTCACACTGTTCCAGCTTCCTACGCTGCAGGAACCAGCACGTATTCCGCCGATTCTCCCTGGTGGTGGGCCAAGCGCGTGAAGCTGCTCTGCGACTTGAACTACCGAATCCTGCAGCCCGCAGTCCGCGCTACCTTTGACGCGACGGAGCGCTGGGAGATGGGCCGGCAAGTCCAGGTGGAAGCGGAAGCTTTGAGAGAGATCAAGACTGGGAAAGAAGCTGCGGGCCTCAAACTGCTGCAGCAATTCAGCAACGAGAATTGCGAGCGCGAGGCGAAAGAATACAGAATGCTGCAATCTACCTTGTCCACCATGCTCGAAACAGTGGGTGTCGAATATCTCTACGCAGACTACCTGAAGGATTGGTCCTCCAAAAAGGGCGTGCCCCTTCCGTGGTCATAACCGCTCAGAAATCGTAATGCTGCAAGGATTGCTCCACGCAACCAAACTTCCTGCTGTCAGATGAACATATCGTTTGAGGACGAGCAGGCCAAAGTCTGTGTGACTCAGACTCCGCGGTCCCTCATCTGCATGCCGGCCGGGCCCAGCCTGCCCACGCCCGCGGGCCAGCGCCCGGGAGGGTTTGTGAATTTGATCACATGCGTTTGTGACGAAGATTACAGAGCTTCACTCGAGATCGGTCTAGCGTAATGAGGGCTGCTGTACTGTAGCGCTGCCCTTCAGGCCCCGCTCTTGGTGAAGCGAAGAAGGGGCACGCGTCAACCAGCCCGCGGGCCGGGCCAAAGCCCGGCGCAAAGCGGGTACGTATAAGGAGACGAGATGCGAACCCATTTGGGCTGCACAGGCAGAATTAATCTTGGAAACCTTAGCCCGGAAACACAGCGGCGACTTGAGGAAGTGGAGGCGACATGGTTGGAGTTTTCGCCCGATCCACCCTCGCTGGTAGTGCGGCACGTTCAGCCCGACGCCATTTCACCTCCGCGCGAGATCGGCGGGGAGTTGCTGGAATTCCTGACGCGAGTGACTGACGAGGAGCGCCGCGCATTTCCCGGCGGAGCGCTCTATTATCTGGACGACCAGACCGGCCAGCATTTTCGGTTGCGGGTCTCAAGAGGGGGCGTCCTGACCGTTTCGTGGGCGCACCCCAGCTATGAAGATGCCAGAAGCGCTCCCTACGAGGGCCATGCCACGCCCGTGGTGTTTGAGCCGTATCAATGCCTGAGCGGCTCAGTCAGTTTCACAGCCAGGCCCGGCGCGGTCGATGAAGTTCACTCGACTATCGAACGTCCGGCGGGTCTGTGTCCGCAAGGCGAATATGAACTCCGTCCCGATGGCGAAAAGCTCGGCCTCGAACTTC
>JAJXZK010000406.1 GCA_021780095.1 Acidobacteriota bacterium
TTCCTTCAGAGCCGCCGCCTTGTCAGTCGCTTCCCACGTAAAGTCAGGATCGGTGCGCCCGAAGTGTCCGTAAGCAGCCGTCTTGCGGTAGATGGGGCGGCGAAGATTCAGACTTTCGATAATGTCTCGCGGAGTCAGCTTGAAGTTCTTGCGGATAAGCTGCTGCAGCTTCTGATCCGGCACGGTTCCGGTGCCAAACGTATCCACCAGCACGCTCACAGGTTCAGCCACGCCGATGGCATAGGCGAGTTGCACTTCGCAGCGACGAGCCAACCCGGCCGCGACGATATTCTTCGCAATATAACGCGCCATGTACGCCGCCGAACGGTCCACCTTTGTCGGATCCTTGCCGCTGAATGCGCCGCCGCCGTGACGGCCCGAGCCACCATAGGTGTCGACGATGATCTTCCGTCCGGTCAATCCGGTGTCGCCCATCGGTCCGCCGATGACAAATCGTCCTGTCGGATTGATGTGGTATTTGGTGTCTTCATCCAGCAGTTCTGCCGGCACGGTCGCCTGGATCACATGTTTGAGAATGTCGGCGCGTAAATCTTCGTTGCTGACGCTTTCCGCGTGCTGGGTGGAGATGACCACGGCATCGATCCGAAGCGGCTTGCCCTCGGCGTCATATTCCACCGTGACCTGGCTTTTGCCATCCGGACGAAGGTAGCTGAGCTGGCCCGATTTCCGGACTTCCGAAAGACGCCGCGTCAGTTTGTGGGCCATGGAAATGGCAATCGGCATCAGTTCCGGCGTCTCGTCGGTCGCGTAGCCGAACATCATGCCTTGATCGCCGGCTCCGCCCGTGTCCACGCCCATCGCAATGTCGCCGGACTGTTTGTTGATGGTCGAAATGACGGCGCAGGTGTTGGAGTCGAAGCCATACACCGCATTGTCATATCCGATGGACGCGACCACTCCGCGCACCAGCGATTGAAAATCGACATAGGCCCGAGTGCTGATTTCTCCAGCAATGACGACCAGACCGGTCGCGGTCAGCGTTTCGCAGGCGACCCGGCTATGCGGGTCCTGGTCGAGACAGGCGTCCAGAATCGCGTCAGAGATTTGGTCGGCAATTTTGTCGGGATGTCCCTCCGTTACGGACTCTGAGGTAAATAACAAACGATCTTGTGCTAGCAAATTTCCTCCTGGTGCGGCTCGAGCCTTTGGGTTTATCGAATGGACTTGAACGCCGCTGCAATATTGGACGCCCCTTGCAGTCCGAGGAATCGGACTGAAGTGAAACAAACCCAAGATCGCTCTTATCAGGCTAACAAATATATAAATTCGGAGGGCAATCGATGCGCAGCCAGTGGGCGAGATAAGCCATTGGCGTGTCGATTATCGCAGTGAACGGAACGGGGAGCGATGCGACTTTTTCTTCGCGTGGGCCACGATGGGCTCCGGTGTCGTTGTGTGCATCGTGGAGGTCGCCGCATAGATGGGCGGCGGTGAAACGATCGATAGCGCGGTGATGCGCTGGTGAACATATCCCCACACAATCCAACCCAGCCCACATAGCAGCAGCAGCAACGCGACCACGCCCGCCCACCGCAACTTCGTGTCGGTGACCCGTCCACCCCGGTGGGTGGAGACGCTCAATGCAAACGCCGCCCAGTCCTTATCATCATCGGCTGACGGAGGATTCCTTTGCCCGCTGGCATCCAGAAACCGCTCCACCCATTCGCTTTCGTCCAGGCCCAGGAAACGTACATAGCTTCGCACGATGCCTTTGCCCAGGATTCCGCCCGGCAACTTATCGAACGCGTCGGATTCAAGCGCCTGCAGGCTCCGCACCGTCACCTTTGTCGTCTGGGCGATATCTTCCAGACTGACAGAGCGGCGCTGTCGTTCGCAGCGAAGGGCTTCTCCGAAGTGTTCCATGGATGTAGTTCCTGCTATCACAGGTAAAACTCTCTTTTTGCGCTGTTATTCGGTGCTTGCAGATTAATCCTGCACAATAAACGAGTCAAATCAATTCATGCTATCTTGATACCGCCAAATTCGAGTACGTATCTCTATAGTACCGAAGAGCATTGCACGATTTTTAGTGCTTTTTACCCCATGAAAACGATCTCTTAAGCCAAACCGATATACTGACAGAGGATCGCACCACCGAACTTCGTCCGTCACCGGATCTGGCGACACTCCTCGACTTTACGACCTAAAAATGAACAAGCTCATCTTCGGAAACCTGGTCTACCGCCCCCTCCGTTCGCTTCTCAGCCTGACTGCCGTCGCTATTGAAGTGGTCATGATTATCTCCGTGACCGCCATCATGCTGGGCATGCTGAACGACACCAAAGCGCGCACGGGTGGAATCGGCGCAGACCTGATCGTGCGACCCGCCAGCTCCAGCTTTCTTGTCGGCGTCAGCGGAGCGCCAGTCTCAGCCAAAGTTGCCGACGTACTGGCGCGTTTGCCCCACGTGACTGTCGCTTCGCCGGTTGCCGTGCAGTTTGTTACCGGAAAGTCGCTTGAAAACATCTTCGGCATCGATTACGAAAGCTTTAATGCTCTAAAGCCCTTTATTTTCGTTGCCGGGACCCCGTTTCAACGTCCATTCGACGTGATTGTGGACGACGTCTTTGCGCGCAGCGGCAAGGGGAACAAGGTTGGGGACGACATCTCCATCATGAATCACCATTTTCGAATTTGCGGTATTGTCGAGCATGGCAAGGGCGGCCGAAAGTTTATTCCACTCGCGACTCTGGACCAGTTGACCGGTTCGGAGGGCAAAGCCTCGCTGTTCTATTTGAAGCTCGACACGCCTGCCAATGACACTTTGGTGGAGCAGGAGATCCTACACACGCCTGGGATGGAAGGCTATCAGGTGCAAACCATGCAGGATCTTCTCTCGCAAATGACGCCGAGTCGTCTGCCCGGTCTGGAACCCGCGCTGTACACCGTGATCGGCATCGCCTGCGTCATTGGATTTTTGGTCATCTTTCAGTCCATGTATCTGGCGGTCATGGAGCGCACGCGTGAAATTGGGATATTGAAAGCTCTCGGCGCGTCCAAGGCCTATGTTGTTTCCGCCATTCTGCGAGAGACCGGCATGTTGGCCGTTGGGGGAATCGTGCTTGGTATCGTACTGAGTTTTATTGCTCGGGCCGGTGTCACTTCAAAGTTTCCCACCATTGCCTTCCCCATTACAGCGCACTGGATACTATGGGCCACCATTCTGTCCCTGGCTGGCGCATTGATTGGCGCGATCTATCCGGCCTACAAGGCGGCTCGCAAGGATCCCATTGACGCTTTGGCTTATGAATAGGGGCGGCCCTACGAATTGGCGACGGCTGCTGATTGCCAGAGAGAACTTTTCTAGCAGGGAACTTCGGACTGCGTCGCCGTCGGATAGCGGAATGCGTTTTGCTTCCGGCGTGCGATTGGACCTCGAAGCATCGCCATAAAAGTGGCGAAAATCCAAGCGAAGCGACCAGGCCAACGACCGCGCAACACTGTGGGGAAGGCAATTTCCGGGCGCAGGGTAGATCAGAAATCCGGACAGCAAAAAAATCAGGTTGAACCCCATCAATGCCAGTGTGGTCGTGACAAAAGAAGGCTTGGATGACGGATCTAACAGCGCATCGAGACTATGGCAATAGCAATGCGGCGGAGCCCATCCACTTCAAGGATCCATTGTGCCGGACTATGAGCGGTCGATGGAATTCTATAGCCTCCGAAAACTGTTGCGGGGTCTGTAAGGCTCATGCGGCAGAACAGTATCGTACGATGCGATTGCCGTATTTCAAGCGATCCTGGCGCGTGGAAACCCCATCCTATGGAGGGACGGCGATTGGAAACATTGTCTGTTATCGAAAAAATACGAGACAATGACGGTAATCTGCGAGGCACCGCTTGACCAAAAATC
>JAJXZK010000124.1 GCA_021780095.1 Acidobacteriota bacterium
TGATGTTGACTCCGTTCCCCGGCACCATCGATTTTGACCGTTGGGAGAAAGGTCTCGGCGACAACGTCATGCAGGTCGGCGGAACTCCAATCACACGCCACTGGTTGATTCCAGCGGCAATCCGGCCAAAGATGTTCAGCCCTCACCCCATCATGTCGTCGGAAGAGATTCGCGAGCGTACGCAGAAGGTTTGGGACAGTTTCTACAGCATGCCTGCGATCTGGAAACGCTCCAAATGCGTGCCAAGCTTGCGCGGCCGGCTGGCATTTCTTTTCATCTCCAAGCTCTATCGGCAGATGTACGCGAAGACTGGCATTTCAACCGATAGCGCCCGCCGCCAAAAGGCAACTCGCATGGCGCGCTGGCTGGCGATTCCTTGTCGCAAGCTGTTTGAAGCGAAACCTATGCCAGAACTGAAAATGCCGGAGCCGCAACATGCTCCTACAGAACTGCTTCCGGTTCTGGATTCATATTCCGTATAGTTGGGTCTGCGTTAGCCAATCACTCGGCGCAGGAATCCGCGGATTCCTGCCCACCCGAGAATGAACACGGAAATTACCAGAGCGCCCAGGATCATCCATGCCGGCATGTGCGGCAGCGCAGGTGTCAAAGCGGCACGCAAGCCCTCACTCATATACACAATGGGATTCAGCAGCACCGTATATTGCAACCACGGAATATGGTGGAGCAGCGCCCAGGGATAGTAGACGCAGCCAAGGAACGTGATGGGCACGACCACCACGGAAAAGATCAGCCCGATCTGCCGCGGCTCGACCGTGGTGCCAATCGTTAAGCCGAGTGCGCCCGAGACCAGGCTCGCCAGGCTCACCACGGCGATCAGTAGCCAATAACTACTGACGTGGACATGCACCGGCTCCGATGGAATGAAGTATGCCAGAGGAAATACGAGAGTCGCGGAGAGCATGCATTGCAGTGCGCTGAAGCAGATTTTCTCAATCGCCACCCCGGCGACCGGAAGCGGACACATCACTCGATCGTCAATCTCGCGCGTGATCCCGAACTCCGTCGACAGAGGCAACGCAACGGCAGCGATGCCGGTAAACATGATCGCCACCGCCGTGAGCCCGGGCAGCAGCACGGTGCCGAAATTCATGCTGCCGCCGCCGGCCGAGCTTCCGAAGCTTTGTCCGATGCGAGGAAAAACATAGGTAAAAACGAACAGAAACAGCAGCGGGTTCATGATCACACGCACGGCAAATGGACCCAACTCGCGTCGCAGTGCGCGGAAGTCGCGCAGCAGTAGTCCCCAGAACGCGTGAACGTAGAGATTGAAGGTAGAAGCGGAACCATGTTGCACGGAACTGGGAACAGAGCTGGCGGTATTACTCACGCAGCTCCCTCCCGGTCAGGTGGATGAACACAGTTTCAAGCGAAGGCTCGGAAATGGAAATGTCGCGGAGCCCGTATGCCTGCGCCTCAGTGACGATGGTGGACAGTAGACCCTCCGCACCCTGGGGATAGACTCGCACGCCCGTTGACGTCGTCTCAACCGAGCTGACGTCGGAAACAGTACGCAGCTTGTTGGCCAGCTCTTCGCGCTGGCCGAGGTGTTGCACATCCAGGCCGTAGACCGTTTGAATTCCCAGCCCGCTTTTCAGTTTCTCTGGAGTGTCTTCGACCAGAATTTTTCCGTGATCGATAATGGCGACGCGGTCACACAGCGCTTCCGCCTCCTCCATGTAGTGCGTTGTCATCAATACGGTGATCCCCTGGTCCTTCAGGCTTCGAATCGACTCCCACATCGCCAGGCGGCTTTGCGGATCGAGGCCCGCGCTGGGCTCGTCGAGGAACAGAACCGCGGGGTGATGCGCAATTGCGCGTGCCACCAGCAGTCGCTGCGCCAAGCCTCCGGATAGCTCGCCGGGGAACGCCTTAGCGCGATCCGACAGGCGAAATTGAGTGAGCAACTGCTGTGCACGCTCTTTGGATCGTGAATCGCTCATTCCGAAATAGCGGCAGTGGAAGAATAGATTTTCAAACGCGGTCAACGAGCGATCCAGCGTATTGAATTGGGGCACAACGCCAATCTGTCGGCGCGCGACGGCGGGTTTCGCAACAACATCGCAGCCTGCGATGATCACTCGGCCGGAAGTAGGAAGGGATCGGGTCGTGCAGATGCTTATGGTCGTGGTTTTGCCGGCGCCGTTCGGTCCCAGTAGGCCAAAAATTCCGCCAGCGGACACAGACAGATCGATCCCATCGACGGCTACAACACGTTGCCTGGCTTCGTAGATCTTGGTCAGGGCTTCAATAGAAACAATGCGAGTTGGTAAGAAATCAGCTATGGCAACACCTTGTCGTCAGGGGTTGCCATAGTGTAGCAAGTCGGGCAGAAGTTCAGCGAAGCAGATTCCTATGCGCCAACTACACGCGGAGGAATTAATTGCGTACAGTTACGCGACCGCCTTTGTGCGGTTGTATTCTGTCCGCTCGGCGAGCCCTGTTTCGACGGATATGGATACAGGCTCTACCAAAGTTTGTTTGGCGATTTCCCACGGATGCAGCAGCCGCATTTTCTCCAGTGAGTAGGGGAAATGCCGTCCGCAGTCGAGACAGACTTTATAGCTCGATGCCTGCAGCGTGAAAGGTCGAGTCAAATGGCCATGGTTGCAGCCAAAGAACATTTCGTAGATGAAATCGAAGATCGCGCGTAGCCAAGACGTCATTTCTCTCTTCGCGGCTCTTCTACTGTTTTTTGTAGAAGGCTCGCGCCTCCGGGGTTATGCGCACCCAATCCATTTGGGCTCGCACACAGGAGTAGATGCAAGACGCATGCCAACCGGCAAGATAAAACGACAATAAATGCGCCCCTCCGACGCGTGTCTACTCTAAGTCATTGATTAGATTTAGTAGGTCAGAATCACGCGGGAAGTTATGACTTGTCAGATGCTAAAGAAATTACAACTTTGCCAAAATGACGAGCTTGTTCTAGGTAACGGTATGCCTCAATCGTTTCCAACATGGGAAATACTTTTCCCACTACAGGCTTCATATGGGATAGTTCAATGGCGCGATGCATGGCCTGCATCATCGTGTGCGAACCGACATAAACGCCGATCAGCCGAATTTGTCGCATAAGTACCGAAGTAACTGCGAGTCTTTCTTCTGTTCCACTCAGGACGCCAATTTGGGCTATGGTCCCGCCGACACGGACAGCTTTGATGGATTCACCCAGAGTTCCGGCTCCTCCTACTTCAACGATGACGTCCGCACCTTCGCCAGAAGTTTGTTTCTTGACCCAGCTAGCCCAATCGGGAGTGTTCTTGTAGTTGAGACCTTCATCGAGGCCCAGAGTTTTCGCATGGTTGAGTTTCTCGTCGCTACTGGAGGTGCCGAGCACGCGCGCTCCGACTAACTTTGCAAACTGCAACGCGAAGATAGAAACTCCGCCGGTGCCTTGAATGACAATTGTGTCGCCTGGCTTCGTAGTGGCGACATGAAACAGGGCATTCCACGCAGTCAGCGCTGCACACGGAAGTGTTGCAGCTTCTTCGTAACTGAGATGGGCAGGGAAGTGCGCCACACCATGCTCCGGCAAGGCAACGTAGTCCGCAAGCATGCCATCGATATCGCCCCCGAGTGCGCCGCGCGATTTTGCCTGGGATGGACCACCGTCCTGCCAGTTCTGCAGAAATAATCCAACAACACGATCGCCCGGTTTGAAACGAGTCACGTCCGCTCCCACGGCGACAACCTCGCCGGCTCCATCGGAGAGCGGGATTCGCGGCAGCTTCAATTTCGGATCGTAAAGGCCGCGAACCATCAGCAGATCGCGATAATTCAACGATGTCGCCTGAATGCGAATCAAGACCATTCCGTCGCCGCACGTAGGCGTGGGTAGATCGACC
>JAJXZK010000071.1 GCA_021780095.1 Acidobacteriota bacterium
CCGATGTTCGCGTTGATTTTGCACTTTGAAGCCACGCCGATCGCCATTGGCTCCAGCTCCGGATGATTCACATTGGCGGGAATGATCATCGTCCCCGCCGCCACTTCGTCACGAATCAAATCAGGGGTCAGCTTTTCGACCTGTGCGACGTAAGCCATCTCTTCCGTGATTTTCCCCTGCCGCGCGAAGTGCATCTGCGACATATTCCAATCGCCTGTGCGCGCTGCTTCTTCACGGCGCTTCACGATCCATTCAGCTCGTCCAGTGGGAACTTTGGTCGTGGGGTTGCCTGCAGTCGTATCGAGATGATGGCCGTTGTTGCTCATGTGTAACCTCGTGCTCCCGGAGTGATGTTCCCACGCAACGAACAGTTCGCTTCGCTGCCCTGATTATACCTTGGTAAATTCGACTCTTCTGGTGAGCCATATCACAAGCGACATACGATTCAGGCAGCTATCGTAAGGCCATGAGTGTTTCTCTAAAGTCTGTGCCGGAGCGTCACGCCGTCGTCCGAGCGGGTGCCGATTCGCACATTCCGTATACTCCAAGAGTGCCCGCCGCCAACGCCATAGAACTGAATGAGGTGTCAAAGCTCTACGGAACCTTCGCCGCGTTGCGAAAAGTCACGGTCGACTTTCATATAGGCAAAAGCTATGTGATCCTGGGGCCGAATGGCGCCGGCAAATCAACGCTCCTGCGTAACCTCGCCGGCCTGACACGACCCACATTCGGCAAGATGACGATCCTTGGCAGTGGCGAGGTCTCCGAGGTGCGCAGTCGCATCGGATATCTCGGCCACGATTCCATGCTCTATGACGAGCTCACGGCGATGGAGAATCTTCGCTACAGCGCGAGCTTGTACCAGGATGAAACCCTTGCCGCCGGACGATGGACGCCCGAAGAATCGCTTACCATGGTAGGCCTCGACCCCGCATTGAATCGTCCTGTCGGCAAATTTTCGCAGGGCATGCGGCAACGTGCGTCGCTGGCTCGAGTGTTGATGGCGAAGCCGGATTTGCTTCTCCTGGACGAGCCATTTTCCAATGTAGACCTCGCCAGCAGCGCACAGATGCTTCATGTACTCGACCAACTACGTGCGGCCGGCAATACCATTCTGTTGACTACGCATCAACCCGACCTGGCGCGCCCCATCGCCGATTGCTTCTGCACCATGGAAGCGGGACAGATCGCGAGTATGGAATATTTTCCGCCGTCGAACGCATCCAACGGAACGCCCTCTGCAGAGGTGCCGCGCGCATGAAGACAAACGCCTGCCGCTTGCTCGATGCGCTGCAGATTCGCTATGAAACTCGCGAATACGGAGTTGACCCCGAGGATCTTTCCGGTGAAACGGTCGCTAGAAAAATCAACATGCCGGTCGAGCAGGTGTTCAAGACGTTACTTTGCCGCGTTGATCAGAAGGACATCGTGTTCGCAGTGCTTTCCGTTGCCGATGAGTTGGACTTCAAGAAGCTTGCATCCGCGGTTGGCGGTCGGCGCGCTGAAATGGTGCCCATTAAGGAAGTGCAGCCGCTGACCGGTTATATTCGCGGCGGTGTGACCGTCTTTGCCAGCAAAAAGCCCTATCCGGTGTTCGCAGATGAATCGATCGAACTATTCGATGTCATTTCCGTCTCCGCCGGAACGCGCGGCATGCAAATCGTGTTGCGCCCCGCGGATTATCTGCGCGCAGCGGAAGCGACGGTTGTCGACCTGATACGTCCGGCAGCGCCCGATGGCGAAGGGGCAAGCCTATGAGCTACGCGCGCATTGTTTGGGCTCACCTGGGCAAAGATTTGCGTTTGGAATGGCGCTCAAAAGACGCAATCAACGGAATGCTTTTCTTCTCGCTGCTTGTGGTGGTGCTGTTCAGCTTCGCGTTCGATCCCACCATGGCAGTCTCGCGCCAGATTGCCGGAGGCATTCTGTGGGTGGCCCTGCTCTTCGCTTCCACCACTGCGTTGAACCAGACTTGGACACGCGAACTGCGGCACCAGGTGCTCGACGCGCAACGCATGGCTCCCAGCCCGGCCAGCGCATTATTTCTGGCCAAGGTGTTGGCAAACTTTCTCTTCGTCACCATGATTCAGGTCGTGCTCGGCCCGCTGTTCATCATCTTCTATAACCTGCACGCGCTCGGCCAGGGCTGGTGGATGGCTGTGGTATTGCCCTTAGGCACGCTGGCGCTGGTCGTGAACGGGACATTCTTTGCCGCGCTTTCTCTCCGCACCCGCAATCGAGAGATGCTGCTGCCGCTGATTCTCTTCCCTGTCTCGATTCCGGCGCTGCTGGCCATGGTGCAATCCACCTCTGCAATCCTCACGGGAGAGTCCGACCCTGGTCTATGGATCAACATGCTCGCCGGCTACGACATCATCTTTATGACCCTCTGCCTGCTGATGTTTGAAACCATTTTGAATGCCGAATAGGATAGCAGTTGCGGAAACTCCTGTGTGCCGCACAGGAATTTCCTTATAATCCTCGCAACCGTTTAAACGCTGTGAGGCACACATGAAACAGGTTTTCACTGTTGCGGTTCTTTTTCTACTTGCAAGCGCCTTGGTCCACGCCCAGGCTCCCGCCCTGGTCGACCCAGACACAGCCGTTCAACATCTGCTGAACCACTCGAAGGGTGTCACTCCGCCCATCGCTCAAGCGGCTCATATTTATGGACCCGTGATCGTGGAAGTTTCTATCGACCAGAAGGGTAACGTAACCTCTGCCCGCCCGATTAGCGGCCCTCTAATGTTGCGGCAGGCGGCCGCTCAAACCGCCATGAGCTATACGTTTACGCCTTTTGTAGCCAATGGAGAACCCATTGCTGTAGCAGCGATTATCAGTGTGAATTTCACGTTGGACGGGTTGTCGAACCAAGGTGACACAAGGGGCTTGATCGACCTGCTTCAGGCTTTTGAAGTCTGCGCTCAGAAGGTGAACCAGGCGGCGTCACCTGCCGATCAAGTCGAGAAATGTGGCAAGGCAACACAACTGGCGGATGCCCTGCCCGCCAACGCGCACCTCCCGGAACGCCTGGAAGTTTACGTGCAGTATGCGATGGCGCTGATCCACGATGGCAAGGCAGCCGAGGCCGTTGAGGTTGGAAATAAGGCCATTGCCGTTACGAAGAAGCAGCCTTACAATTTTTCCGGCAAGTCCGCTGCTTACGAAGTAACTGGCGAGGCGTTGGCCG
The DNA here is from genome assembly GCA_021780095.1 of Acidobacteriota bacterium. The sequence continues at coordinate 3,191 of JAJXZK010000071.1, forward strand.
CAGCAGGGAAACTCCCGGAGGCGGACAAAAGTCTAGCTAGAGCTGAAAGCTACCAGAGTAAGGCGATCCACTCACCGGCTGGCCCTCAACTCAAGGAGCATTATTCACAGGCGATGAAGGCACTACTTCAATTTCATGCCAAGGTGTTAACTTCGATGGGCAACCAGAAGGCTGCTGACTCGAAGTTGAGCCAGGCAGCGAAGCTCTAACCCCCCGAACTGCCCGATCGCCTGAATTATCCAGCCGCCTCCGCAGTTGCAGTCGAGGGGAAGGCCGTTCCGAAGCAAGATTTTGCGTCCGAAATGTCGGGATTGAAAGCCAGTTGGCGTACACTACTGTTTCGGCGCTCTCGTGCAATCACAAATCAGGAGTTTCACATGAATCACCGTCATCTCATCCTGGCGTATCTGGTGACTTGGCTGCTGCAACTGGGATATCTCGGCACGGTTCTGGTAGGTTGGCGTCGCCTGCGCGGTTAGCCACATTCAACCGAACTCAAAAAGCCGCCTTTGTGCTGAGCCCCCGAAGTTCGCACAAAGCCGAAAGTTTTTCTCATTTTTCCCCCTTTACTATTAGATAAAAGACAGGAAGGTTTCCCATGCTGATTGTCATGAAAAAGCAGGCCGGTGAGGACGAGATCCGCGCGGTTTGCGACTATATCGAAGGCCTGGGAT
>JAJXZK010000226.1 GCA_021780095.1 Acidobacteriota bacterium
GCCGCGAAGCTGCGAATCATATCAGGAACCAGCCGGTCTTTTCCCCAGTCGCCGCCGCCCAGCATATTTCCCGCGCGCGCCGAAGCTACGCCGACTCGACGGCCGGCCGCGCCGTTCCCGCTGAAGAATGAATCGTGAAAAGAACGGACGACCAACTCCATGCAGGCCTTGCTGCTGCTGTAAGGATCGCTGCCGCCCAGGCGATCCGATTCGCGATAGGCCCAATCCCAATCCTGATTCTCGTAAACTTTGTCGGTCGTCACCACGATGACTGCGCGCACCGATTCGCATTGGCGCACGCCTTCCAGCAGCGTCGCGGTCCCGATGATGTTGGCCTTATAGGTTCCGATGGGATCCTGCAGCGCTTTGCGCACAAAGGGCTGCGCTGCCATGTGAATCACGATCTCTGGCCGGCTGCCGATGAGCGCAGGATGTAGCTTGTCTGCCTCGCAGATATCTCCGCGAAAGGTTTGCATCGGAACCGCGAATTTGCCTTCCATCGATCCAGCTGATGAGGAGGTTGAGTAGCCAAAAACCTCTGCGCCCAGAGACTGCAGCCACAGCGACAGCCAGACCCCTTTGAATCCGCTATGCCCGGTGATGAAGACGCGTTTGCCGCGCCAGAATGTGTCAGCCAATGCAGCCATGCTTCCATACCTTTCCAATCCGGAGCCGGAAACCGCGTGTCGTTTTGCAGTGTATTCCATGGGGAGCGAGACGGACGACCGCGCGCGCCGATTGCATGGCACCGGCGTAACTCGCGCGGAATGCAGAAGGCTGCGCCGCACGATTCATTTTACGATGTCGACAACACGTGAGGAGGCGTTGCCTTGCGAGGCGAACTGGAATCGCGCGCCGAGTGTTAACCTTGCTTGCAGGATTCAAGCGCGCGAATCACCTTGAGTGCGTTCGCCAGCGTAGCGGTCCCCACTTCTCGTTCGAATCCCTGCTGCATCCTGTCGAATGCCGCAATCACGCGTAGTGCACACCTTTTCCCTGTGGGCTTTAGCGTCAGCAGATACCCCCGCGCGTCGGCGGGATCGATCTTTCGCTGCAGCAGGCCTTTTGCTTCCAGTGAGGAGATAGCATGACTGATGTTGCCCCGCGTGGTGGCAAAGGTAGCGGCCAGATGGGACGGCTTGATGGGACGGGGAAATTCGAAGAAGATGGCGGCCAAAACGAGGCCTTCCATAAAGCCGAGGTCATCGGCCGCAAAGGCTTCGGCCGCAACCGCGTCGAAGCGCAGCGCCGCGCGCTTGACCGTGAACATAGGACTCTCGCGAAGGAAGACTTCAATGCGCATCACAGGCCAGATATAGTTTACAAGATCAACTATTTAGAGCAAGACAAAAGTATCCTTGTGCAGAGCCGGGAATTGCTCAATGATGGTGCAGAGGTTTCGGCTTGATCGTTTCGCTTTTATTTTTTGCTCTAGGGATTTCAATCATGGAGATGTCCGCTTGACCGTTATACGCTGGCTGGCGGCCTTTCTCCTGTGTGGCAGTACCCTCTGCGGCTTCGCCCAAGTGAGTTCGCCTCTTCCCGACGCGCCTTCGGCCAGCGCGGCTTTTGCGCCACCCAAGAAGACCAAGTTGGAATCCGTGCGCACCACGGTTACGGTTTTGGGCGCGCCCGATCCCATCTCGCTGGGCGAGTCTGCCCGTTCCGTCGTGGTAATGGATACACAGGAGCACGCGCTGGCCTACAACACGGTGGAGGATTACCTGCGCACCGACTCTTCGGTGCAGATTAACCAACGCGGAGCGGGCGGCTACCCGGCGGACCTTTCAATTCGCGGAACATCGTTTGAGCAGACACTGGTGCTGCTGGACGGCTTTCGCGTGAATGATGCGGAAACCGCGCACAACAATCTGGATTTGCCGGTACCGCTGGACGCGATGACGAACATTGAAGTGCTGCATGGAGCCGGATCAACCCTGTATGGCGCGGATGCGTTGGGAGGCGTGGCAGACTTTCTTACCTCGCGTCCTGTGGACAGCTCGCTATGGGTGTCCGGCGGCGCTGGCAGCTTCGGAGAAAATCAGCAAACCTTCGTCGGCAATTATGCGCGCCGCAACTGGTCCGAGCAGGTTGCCGGGCATCGAGATTTCTCTTCCGGCTTTATGTACGATCGCGACTTCCGCAACGAAAATGGAAGCGCGGAAACATGGGTGAATTCGCCGTTGGGCACCAGCGACGTCCTGCTGGCAGGCAGCGACACGCCTTTCGGCGCAAACAATTTTTATGGCAACTATCCTTCATGGGAGCGGACGAAAGGATGGTTCGCCTCTATCCACCAGCAGTTGGGAGCGGTGACGGATGGCGGCTTTGCCTATCGAAGACACACCGACAATTTTGTGCTGTTTCGCAACGCCCCGGCCATTTATGCAAATAACCATATCGACGCCAGCTGGCAGGCGTTATTGCGGCGAAAGAAGGCGTGGAACGGGGCCAACGGCCTTTACTATGGTCTCGATTTTGACGGCGATTCCATCCACAGCAACAATCTCGGTCGGCACGCGCGCAATTGGGGCTCTGGCTATGTCGACTTCGATGTGCGGTCGTGGAAACGTGCCACGCTGTCTGTCGGGGCGCGAGAGGAAATCATCAGCGGCGGATATTACGTCTTCAGCCCCGCGATGGCGTCGTCGTATTGGATTCGTCCGGATCTGAAAGCACGGGCGTCGATCGGCTACGGATTTCGCCTGCCGACGTACACCGACCTCTATTACAGCGATCCGACTACGGTGGGCAACGCGAATCTGAAGCCGGAGTCGGCGTGGGATTATGAAGGCGGTTTCGACTGGTATCCGCGCCGTTCGATCGCGGCGTCGGTCACGGGATTCTATTCTCCGCAGACGAATTTCATCGATTACGTTCGCACCTCTCCCAAAGCCATGTGGCATGCGACCAACTTGAACGGATTCTCGTTCGCCGGCACGGAGGCCTCGTTGACCTGGCAGGCCGGCCATGGCCAGCAGGTGAATCTTGCCTGGACCTGGCTGCAAGGCGCGCAAAGCGTGCTGAACGGACTGCAATCGGAATATCTCTTCAATTACCCGGTCAACAATGCCGTGTTCAACTGGTACTCCAACCTGGGGCGCTGGGTGATGGTGAACACGCGCGTAGGCGTGCAGCAACGGTTTCAGCAGACCGTCTATCCGGTTTGGGATGTCTCCATGGTGCATGAGCACGGGCGATTCCAGCCGTTTCTCCAGATGACGAACCTGAGCAACACCGGCTATGACGAGATTCCCGGAGTACCGATGCCTGGCCGCGCCTTTCTCGGCGGCATCAAGATCTGGATCTTCCAGCCGAAATAGAACGTGATGGGTCGCCAGCCCGATGCGCTTCGATACACTAAAAGGAGCGGCGACTCAGCGCGGAATCGCAGATGGTTTCGGCACATCCTGCGGTCGAATTGCGTGTCATGCCAGCGCGACACGACGCATCTTTGGGTTAGGGTGAGGCTTTGAAGAAGACAGCATTGATCTCTGGAATTACCGGGCAGGATGGCTCGTATCTCGCAGAGTTTTTGTTGCGCAAGGGATATGAGGTTCACGGCATCAAGCGGCGGACTTCACTCTTCAATACGGATCGCATCGATCATCTGTATGAAGATCCGCATGTTCATGGTCGAAATTTCATCCTGCACTATGGTGACCTGACGGATTCTTCCAGCCTGGTCCACATTGTGCAGAAGGTACAGCCGGATGAAGTCTACAACCTGGGCGCGCAGAGCCACGTCGCGGTCTCGTTTGAACAGCCGGAATACACCGCCGACGTGGATGCCATGGGAACGCTGCGCCTGCTGGAAGCGATTCGCATCCTTGGACTGGACAAAAGAACGCGCTTCTACCAGGCATCCACGTCAGAGTTGTATGGGCTGGTGCAGCAGGTTCCGCAGACGGAGCGAACGCCGTTTTATCCGCGCTCCCCGTACGCAGTGGCGAAGCTCTATGCCTATTGGATTACGGTCAACTATCGCGAATCGTACGGTATGTATGCCTGCAATGGAATTCTGTTCAATCACGAGTCGCCGACGCGGGGAGAGACCTTTGTCACACGCAAAATTACCCGCGCTCTGGCGCGCATTAAAGTCGGGCTGCAGGATTGCCTCTATCTCGGAAACATGAATGCGCTGCGCGATTGGGGTCACGCGCGCGACTACGTTGAGATGCAGTGGCTGATGCTGCAGCAGGAAAAGCCTGAAGATTTTGTGATTGCCACGGGCCAGCAGCACAGCGTGCGCGAATTTGTGTCGATTGCCGCTGAGAACTTGGGCATGAAGCTTACCTGGACCGGAAGTGGCCCGGACGAAAAAGCTCTGGATGAAAACGGGCAGGTGGTCGTCGCTGTCGATCGGCGCTATTTTCGTCCCGCGGAAGTGGAAACGTTGCTAGGCGATGCGACGTATGCCAATGATCGTCTCGGATGGAAGCCTCGCATCGGTTTTGAAGAGCTGGTCCAAGAAATGGTGCAGGCCGATCTGGAAGAAGCCAAGCGCGACGCCCTGGTGCGCAAGCACGGATTCCGTTCCTTCGAGCGCAAGGAGTAGGGAACCAGCTAGCGTTGCGCCTGCGGGTCGTTTGCCGGTAGACTCGGGGTGGCTACAGGGGATCGACGCAGAAGCCCTCCCCGAGCGGGTACTCCACCACCACAGAGATTCTCGCAAAATTTGCCACATTTGCGCTTAAAAAATTGTGTGAGCTTGCCTTCAGAATGCGTATCTCCATATTCATCCCGTCGTAGTCGTCGTGATGGTTTGAATGTGGGAAACAGCTTTATCCACATTCACACCACCTGCTTCGTTTGCCGCCAAGTTTATGCGGCGGCTTCGATCAGAGCGTGGCTCCAGCCGTGTTCGAATTCGACTGGACTGACGTAGTTCAATCTCGAGTGCATGTGTCTCCGGTGATACCAGAGCTGCCCGCGCCAAGCGGCGATGCAGAGCTTGCCCGCCGCGCCCTATGAGTCCTGCGAAAAGATCTCCGCCGGGGGTCACTTCGTTGTTGCTGGTTCGGTATCGCTCCAACGATTATTCGGTGCCCACCTGCTACGGACATCGTGAAGTTCTGGTGAAGGGGTACGTGCATGAAGTGGTGATCGCCTGCGGCAGCGAGTTCATCGCGCGTCATCCAAGCAGCTACGAAAGCGAAGCGGTGATCTCCGATCCGCTGCATTATCTGGCGCTGATGGAACAAAAGACGCTGGACTACATTGTGCCCAGAATCATTCCGCATAGGCCCCGAAAACTCCTCGAAACATGTGCGCTTCTGGCTAGCGACTGCGGTTTTTAAGTTCATTCGAGAACCTGGTTGGCGTTTAGCGGAATAGAGGCACATGGTTAGATCTCGCCTTCATCAGCCAAACTGCGAAATCACCTCGCCGGACGGGTCCGGTGTAAAGGGAACTCTTCAGGCCCGCGATGGCTAAATCCTGCCAGGTGGGAGAGGGACGTCCTTTCAACATACCCAAGGCTTCGCTGCTGAACCTATCGGCCAAGTTCGCTCGTTTCAGCGCGCCGACAAGTTCCTCGCCGGAGAGAAACCTGCCGGCTCCGAAGTGCAACGAGCTTGGGTCGGGGAATATCCACGAATAGGCAGCCGTAAGCTGAGCAGCCTGAAACCATTGCGATTTCAGTGTGACATCGTCGAACCAGAAAATTGGCTGACCATGCTGCACAAGCCAGCGTTGCAATCCTTGCAGTTCCTCAGGATTCGCGTCGATCTGTTTCGGCGTGGTGTGGTGGTCGATCGACCAGATGACGGTGGCGGCGGCAGCTTCTCCGATGGCCCACTCCGTAGGATGCAGGCGATACGCGCCGTTGGTGATGTGGGTTGTGCCGATGTTTTTCGAAGCGGCCAGCAAGTTATCGGAGTCCTTGGGAATCAGAGCGCCAAGCGGGATCTCATAGGGCTTCGAAGCGGACGTGAAATCCTTGCGTCCACAACTGTGGATATCGATCGGATATTGACCAATCCCAACGCTATCGGGATAGAGCCGGGCACGTGCCCCTGGCTGAAACCGCACCGCTAGGTCCTGTTCGACGATCGTCCGGAGGGCGACAATCCGGCGCGACTCGCGGATATACGGCTGTTGCGCCAGACCATCGGCACTCCCCAGCGATTTCTTTTCCAGCTCCAGTTTCGGATATCCATATCCAGATCCATCGTCACGCTTCACGTCATGTTGAAGCCACCATGCAAATCCCAGAGAAACTCGCTTCCCTTGTTGCAGTGCGGTCGCTTGTGACAGGGGATCAGCCGAAAGCAATCTGGAATCGCAATAGTCATTGCTATCCCAATTGATCATGCTCAAATCTCCGGAAAATGCTTCCGGGCGAAATTGAGCAGCATCGACAGAACGGCGGTAGGTCCAGAAGGACCCAGGGGTGCCGGGGTTCTTCGAAAACATTCCGTAGGTCAGCAACTTTCCGTGTCCATAATCGACCGTCAGAGTGTAGCGATGGCGTAGGGCTTTATAGTAGGCTGGCGCGATTGCCGACTCCGCGGCATGATTCGTCTTGAGCAACGTGAATGGGTAGGTGAAACTCTGGATTGCATCCGGGTCGGCCACGAGTGGCGCATTCGGTTCGCCGGTTTCACTTCTCGCTTCCGCGCCCACCCGATAGTGCAAGCCGCTGAGTTGAATGAGATCTCCCCACTCAGTGGCATCAATAAAATAGCGACCCTCCAAGCGAAGCCATCGCCGATTCGTAAAATCGTATGCCTGCACGCTTTGGATGGAGCGGTCGTAGCGCTGCACTCCGGTTGGAACCGTATGGAGCCAGATGTGGACCTTACCGTTTGCGATCACGGGCTGCAGCATGGACTGCAACGCGGCGACACCCGCGGCTGGCTGAAAGCACAGAGTAGAGACCCAGCAATCACCCGGATTGAAGCGGCCATTCGAAACGGAACTTGTGGAGGGTTTGCCATACCTTGTTCGATAGAAATCGATGATGCCTCGACGAAGTTCGGTGTAAGTTGCAACTGCGCCCGTGGTTTCAATCCATGGATTTTCATCCAGGGCCGAGACCCCTTCTGACGTCGTTTGGCCACCGAGCCAGAGCGTCGGTTCTGTAAGGCAGACGGAAATGCCGGAACTGGCTGCGGTCAGTGCCGCACTCGCTCCACCCATGCCCCCGCCAATGATGACGACATCGCAGGTATGTTCTTCTTCGGGGCCGGTAACCGGATGCACGAGAGCTTGCGCGGGATTGCCGTCCGCCCGAACTTTTACTACATCCAGCAGATCTTTGGGGCTCGAGCCCATGCGAACCGTGCTTCGGCGTCCGAGGTTATGGGTTCCGGCAAATGACGCTGCGACCAACCAGAGGAACATGCCGACAAGCGCGAAGCTGCGCCCACAGCCACACATGAACAGCAATGCGGAGCACACGCGCCTTGTGGAAGAAGAACGGAGCCGGATTGGCGCAGCCGGTGAATTCACAGGGTGTTAGTCCAATTCCCATGGGGCGTTCACCCATGTTTCGATCTGACGGATTGCATCCGTCTCTGTTCCGGATTCGCAGAGGATTAGCATGTTCAGCGAACGGCTGGCGTTGATGGGGAGAGCGAGCACTCCGTTGGTTTCGACCGGGAAGAATTGTTCATCCTGCTTCCAGCGACCCCCGGTCACTTGACCGGCGAGTACGACCGGGCGATGCCACTTGCCCGCCTTCGGAACGCGTATCATTCCTTCTCCCATCGGCAGAATCAACATGCGTTGCGTGGTTCGCAGCGAATCCAGAGCGAACGAAATCGCCATGAAGTGAAGATTGCTTCCGATCAAGAGATGGTCATTCTCCAACACGTCGGCGGAAGATTCAACCGCTTGAATGCCGGTATTTGAATCGCCAACCAACACGCCCGTCATCCACGGGCGCAATGTGAGTTTTGCTGTTCGCTCCGCGATTGGAACGGCCAAATCCTGCGCAGTGTTGTGACGGTCGTAGTTCACCAGTACCACAATTTCGCGTGAGTCTTGCGACGGAACATGGAAGGCATGTACAGGCGCATCCCTGGGCCCGACTTGTTCGCCCTTCAAACTGAACGAGGATGTTATCTGGCGGTAGAACGCGTGCGCATACTCCTGATATCGAGGATCGCCATGTAACTCAATCGGATCGCTGTTAAATATGATTCGACCTTTTCCGCGCGTGAATTCCGTAACGATGGGAGTTCCATCTGTTCCGGCAAGCAATAACTGGGCACCGGCAAGACGAGTCACAATGCCAGGCGCCGCCATGTATTTCGGCCAACCAGAATTGGCCGGCGCGGTTTCTTCCGCTCCTTTTTGATAGGAAATGTTGGGAAAGCGTTCGGAGACAAATTCAACGCCGCAAAGATTTTTCAGCCTATCGGTGCGAGTACGCTGGCGCGCAGCGTCATAGCTGATATCTCCGGAGATATATAGCTGTCCTCCTTTATCCACAAAATCAGTGAGTCGCTCCACAATAGCATCGCTCGGGCAATAGGGGATGGGATAGAAGATGGTCGTAACTCCGCTCGGAATCGCGTCCATATATTGATCGGAGAGAGTCGCAAAACGGATCCGCTCATCCATCAACAGGCGAATGGCATTCAACTGTCCTTCGATCACCTGCTTGCCTTGGCCACCCATGCGGTTTTCGCTTGCCAGCAAGACAAGTGTCTCGCTGGTCTCATATCGCGGGCGCAGGCGACGAAATAACAATCCGCTGTTTCGATAGAAGGCAAGTACATCGCGACCGACCAGTTCGTTCGGATAGTTGATTCCCCATTCAAAGGGAAGGTCGACGGGGTATTTCCAGCACCAGTTCTGTATCTTGGAGGCGCCCAATGCAAACGCATAGTGTGCGATGGCGAGGAAGTAAGCTTGCTCATATGCTTCCGTTCGAGCTTCAATGTACTCTCCCGTAGCCTTCCACGCCGGGTGGGCCTTGACTCCAAATTCGCCAACATTGATTCCTTTGCCACGCACACTTTGGTCGAGGAACCGGCAAACCTGGGGAAAGCGGTAGTAGTCCACGTCCTTATCCGCAAAATAACCGAAGTTCGCAAGCTCTAACTTCCCTAACGCGCCGACAAGATCAATTCCATCCGATGGAGTCTGATAAAACTCCGCGGTTACTGGATGGTTTGTGTCGACTTTGCGAATGGAATCGTACATGGCATTCAGCCAACGCTGCACCAGCATGGAACGGAATTGGAAATCGTCGAGCGTACGAAGATCGCGCCAGTCGTCCGTACCACGACGTATTGTGAGTTTTCCAAGGGGGGCCTCTGGAGGAGAGATTTTCCAGGCATTTCTAAGTTCCTGATCCGTACCGTATTTTTCTTTTAGAAACTGATTGTAGAGAATCTGCAGATCGGGAAGATTCGGATCGTGCAATTCAAGGTCGCCGTTCAGGTAATACATGATGCCGGCCGCATCCTTGTAGCGCGTTGCAAAAGCCTGTACGTAAGCCTGCTGGTCGGCAAGGTCTTTGTTGTCGACCGCAGTATTGCTGAAGATCAGAAGCCCAGGGAAAAACGCACCGCCAGTTCGCTGCGTGTTGAGCAGCATGGCATCAATCCATCTCCACCATGTCTCGGTGGGGCGCTGCTGCGGACCACGAAGCCCCATCAGGTTTTCGTACACATCGATACAGGAATCGCGGCAGCCCCGCACATCTTCGTTCCAGGTCAGAGTATTCTCACTCTGGTCGAGGAAGGTATGCAGATAATCGTCCGTGCCCTGCAAAAACAAACTTCTTCCATGAACCTGAAAATAGTTTTCCTGGAAATGAAAGGGCAGTCCCTGGGCAAGAGTTTCCGGCTTCCAGATATTGAATCCAGTTCCGATCTGATCGATCTCGATACCATCGAGAAACAGTTTGACGGTGACACGGTACAGCTTGTCTGGGAACTCTGCTGGCTTCCAGGAAATCTCGACGGGCAACGTTTGACCTGGGACTAATCGCACATCCCTGCTGACCTGCAACGCCGCCACATCACTTTCTGCAGGCAGTACAGCCCAGTGCAAGGTGAGATAAGCCGCCTGCCGCCCGTAATTACTGACCAGCACGCGCATGGCGACAGGCTCTCCCGGCTTATAGGAGGCATAGTTTGTCTCACATGCGTGCAAGAAACATTTTCTAGCCAGAGAACGACTGACCGACTTGAGTGTCTGCGAGCCAAGGTCAGAACTCTTGTTGAAGATGTCGTGATTTTCGATGCCAAAAAACACCCATGTACTTCGCCCATAGGCTCCCCGGGTGTTGTGGACCATGGCTCCGGCTGCACCGCGGTTTCTTCCAGCATGATCCACCGCCCGCAGCAACGGAATCCAACGTGCGTGATTCATGCCGAGTACGGCGCTGGCAGCATATCCATCGAACGCCCCCGTCAGTTCCTGTCTTGAGGGAAGAACCGATTGCCCGGGCGCAACCTGGATCGCAGCCACCCGCTTCAGCCGGAAGTCAGCGTCGAACATGCCGATCTGCTTAGGTGTCACTTGCAGATCGTCCAGTGGATATCCCAGTGCGGTGTTGATGCGTATCTGGGGAGAGCGACTCTCAAGTCGAAAATCGGCTCCCCACACAGTTCCCGTCGCATTGATCAGACCAATGTTGACGCGCAATTTCACACAAGGTGGAATCAGGTAGAAAAGATGCTCGACCTTATGCCACTCCGTGGAAGTTCGTAGCCGCTGAAAGGTGGTTTGGGCTGCAGATGCGGGTTCACCCGCGTCATTAAGCTGTTCCACTCCCACGTAGGCGCATCCATCCGGTGCAGGCTGAATGTCGGCCGTGCGAATCCATGCTTGAAAGAAGAATTGTTTGCGGTCGCCGCTGGCAGGTAGGTCGAACGTCCAGTTCTGCGTTTGGTCCCAGCCATTGGGAGGAATATGGACGCGGACTGCCGACTGCGAAGTTGGCTGCGACGGCAATAGAACGCTTTCAGTGGTTGCATATTTATCATCGGAGGCTTTCCACCCGGCGTCAGCCGGTGGTAAGTCTGGTAACAGGTTCGGTCCACTCTCGCGCTGTACCTTATCGTCGTAGAATTCCCATCCATTTGAGGTGGCGACTAATGGCGATTGGAACGCGTAACCGCCTGTCGTCAGAAGATCGCCTCCTTCAGCCAGAAAGGATTCGACAGCCGGCAGCGCGGGGAGGGGAAAGCTCTCCCCATACGGAAGCACGAGCAGGTCGAATGCAGTCCGGTTGAAATGCGTGGCATCGGCTAATTGCTCGGCGGAGACAAACGTGACGCTATGGGTCTGGCTTAATCCGCGAGCCATTTCGCGCGGGTCTGACGCCGCGCCGCGTACAGGTAGTTTGTCCCGAAGGATAGCAGCTGCGGGCCTCGAACGTCCCTGAGATCTCAGCCCCTCCGCATGTGCCCACTGCGCCGCCTGCCAATATTCGGCAACATCGCTGAGATCGGCAGGTTGATCGCCTTCCACAAATGTGAGATCGGAGAACCATGCGCTGCCCGAACCCCTGTAAATCCCCACCACAATTTCAAACCAGTCTGTCGATGGCAGACAGAGAAATGAATGCGAGAACCGCTGCCACTCCAAACTCCCGGTGCAGTTGCCATATCTTTCTTCCGGAATTTGCTTTCCATCGACGGAAAATTGCGTCGGGCGGCCCTGAAATTCAAACTGGGAAGCGGCAAAGTAGGCTCCAGCACCAGGCTCTTCGGCAACAATATTGTTGGTGCGCATCCATCCGCTGAGCGTATACGTCTTGCCCACCTCCGGCTCAAGAACCAGGAACCGCGCATAATCGCCGGACTCTGTGTGAACCCCAACCGAATGGGAGCCAGTTTTTCCCGGAGTTGTTTCGACCGCCGCGTGGCCGGTGAATTGCCATCCCCAGGCAGATCCCTCAAATCCGCCGTCATGCAACAGGGTGATCTTTTTTCCCGCGTGGCTTGCTGCCTGCCGGATGGCTTCGGGTAGAATCGAACTCCATACCGGACGACATAGGGCCGCGATACCGGTGGCTCCCAGGCACTGTAGAAAAGCACGACGCGAACTGATACCAAAGGCAGAGACTGACCCATGGAAACCCGTGGGCACATTTTTCACTGCAGCTCCTTTCGATACAAGTAAGGTCCTTGATGTTATTCGACGATGGTCGCCGGAACATTCAAAACTGCACGATAGCGATCGCCACGATAGAGCGATAGCGCAGCTTCCACCGGCTTTCCTTGTACGGTTCGTATCGTGCGAGAGATCACCAACAAACTTAGCCGAGGACTCATTTCCAGGAGTTTCGCTTCCCGTTGCGTCGGAGTGCGCGCCTCGATAATTTCGTCCGCCGATCCGACTTGGATACCGTAGCGCTTGTACAAAGTCTCATATAGGGAATTTCGAGTGAAATCGATTTTCTCAATTCCAGGAAATTCCGCCGGCGAGAGCCAGACTTGTTCGATTGCCAAGGGAAGAGCATCGGCTAGACGCAGACGATGAAGCTCGAATAACAGGGAACCAGGGGGGACCCCGAGCCGCAGGGCGATCTCCGGAGATGCGGTCTTTGTTGCCTGTTCCAGGATGAGGGAAGAAGGTTTCATCCCCAGCGAACGCATCTCCGCACTAAATCCGGATAGATGCGCAATTTGCTTTTCCACCTTTAGTTGAATGACAAAGGTTCCACGGCCCTTTTCGCTGCGCACCATCCCTTGCTGCTTCAGCGCTTGCAGCGATTGCCTTGCGGTCATCCGGCTCACACCGTACAGACGGCAAAGATCCTCTTCTCCTGGTAGAAGATCGCCTGCTTGCAACTGACCGGACTGAATTTCTTTCAGTAGCCTCTCCTGGATTTGAAAATACAACGGGATAAAACTGTTTTTATCGAGTGGTTCAACATTGTGTGCGGATGCCCGCATGAATTTGCTCCGCGTGAAGCTCTCTCTTCTTTTCAGATGCTTCTGCTTGAGGCCCACTGATTTCTCCCCTGGACAGGTTCTACATCAGGTGCCTGGACAGTTTTGCCAGGCGACCTTTCTTCCATCAGCGATACGCACCATCTTTTATAAGCCGTTGTCTCGCCGGTTGCAGGTCCAGCAGAGAATCCCGCTAGAATGGCGCATCTGCCGCAATCGCGTTCCTGGCTTGCAAAGACCGCCGAGGTATGGGAAGCAGTCGGACCAGACGAGAGCGAAGAGCGCAGCACAACGTAGGATAAGTGTTATTGCTTTCTGGTAAACTATACATCTGTACAAATGATTTGTGAGAAATGTTTTTTCTGCAGGATAATCTCCGGCGAGGCCAGACACGAATGATGACGCCCTGCGCTGCCTTGAAAGACGTGCTTGTAGTTTCCTGCCAGGCTGACCCTGGAGACCCGTTGGAAAATGTCGACGCGCTTCGGCGCATCGCGCTGGCTTGTCTTCGGGGAGGGGCAGGCGGCCTGCGACTCAACGGAGGGGCCTATATTGCTGCGATTCGACCTGATAGCAAAGTCCCAATCATCGGATTAAAGAAGGTCTATTTAGAGGGTCGACTTCGCATCACACCGGATTTTGCAGCAGCCGTTGAGCTGGCGAATGCCGGCGCGGACATCATCGCTCTCGATTGCACGGATCGAATCTGGCCTGGCGGCGACCCATGGCAACAGTTGGTCGAGCGTATTCATAAGGAATTGCGTTTGCCCGTGATGGCTGACATCGCGACGCTTGAAGAGGCGCGCGCCGCTGCAGCCGCCGGGGCCGACATAATCGGTACAACGTTGTACGGGTACACCGAGCAGACTGCACACGCTCACGGCTTCAGCTGGTCCCTTCTGGCAGATATCATTCGTGAAACAGGATGCCCAGTCGTCGCTGAGGGCCACATCTCCACGCCGGAGGAGGCAAGACGCGCGATCACGGCTGGGGCCTGGTGCGTCGTCGTGGGATCGGCCATCACGCGGCCAGGTACGATCACCACTACTTTCAAGCACGCGATCCAGCACGCGCTTAAATCCGGCCCTGCCATCGGGGTCGACATCGGTGGAACCTGGATCAAGGCGGGACTCGTCGATCAGGAAGGATGTGCTCGTTTTCCAACGCGGGTTCCGACCGGTGCGCGTGGAGGGCGGGAAGCGATCGTCTCTGCGACCGGTAAGGCAATCGAGCAGGTGCTTCACTCCGCGCGACAAGAGGGCTTGGAACCGATTGGCCTGGGAATTGCCAGCGCAGGAGTCATCGACGTTTCGAGTGGAACAGTGTTTGCTGCTACAGAAAATCTTCCGGGTTGGACCGGGTTCGACCTGCGCGCATTTGGCGAGCAACGATTCCACCTTCGAACCGCTGTCGAAAATGATGCACACGCGGCCGTGTTGGCGGATATGTACTTTGGTTTCGCTCGCCACTTGCGGAATTTTGTGGTCATTACCATCGGCACCGGCGTCGGAGGAGGAATCGTCGTCGATCGCAAGCTGATACGCGGTCAGCATGGGTTTGCCGGTTCGTTTGGCCATTCGACAATTCGACAAAATGGACGGCCCTGTACCTGCGGACGCGCGGGGTGCCTGGAAGCGTACGTCTCCGCATCGGCGCTGGTGCGAGAATTCAGAGCCCGTTCTGACGCTCAGATGGATAACGATGCACTTGCAGACGCAGATATGGCATGGAAGGTGAGCCAGCTGGCTGACGCCGATGATCCCATCGCGCGCCAGGCATATTTCGCCCTAGCAGGATATCTTGCCGAGGGCATTGCCAGCTTGTTCAACGTGGTCGACCCGGAAGCAATCATCGTCGCCGGAGGGCTGGTTGAAGGGAAACCGTGGTTCACTGAAGAGGTTGAGAAGCGAGTGGCGCAAATGCTGCACTTCGGAGCGCTTCGCAAGCCGCGCGTCCAACTTGCCGCCTCAATGAATGAAGCAGGTGTCCTGGGCGCTGCTGTGGCTGTGTTCAATGAACAGTAGCCGATCGAGGACGTGTTGCGAGGCACCGTCGAAGATGAAGCCAGCAAAGGTACTTCGATTCAAATGACATCTTACCTGGTCATCGGCATCGCGTTCGCAATTCTTGCAGGAATCATGAATGGTGCATTTACGTTGCCCATGCGGTACATGGAGTTGTGGTCGTGGGAGAACGTGTGGGCTTTGTTCATCTTGGTTTCCTGCGTCATCATGCCCATTGTGATCGCTAGCGCCACTGTTCGAGATTTTGTGGAGGTAATCGGACGAGCGCCGCATCGAGCCATTATGTTGGGATGTGTTTCAGGATTCGCGTGGGGATTCGGCGCCATCATGTTTGGTCAGGGGATCAGCGCCGTCGGAATTTCCATGGCCAACACACTCGTGCTTGCGATCAGCGCTTCCTTCGGATCGTTCGTCCCCATTTTGTTGTTGGAGCCTGAGCGCCTGCATCAAGCGCAGGGCAAGGCAATCATGCTGGGGGCCTTGATCGGTATTGCGGGGATT
>JAJXZK010000394.1 GCA_021780095.1 Acidobacteriota bacterium
GGACTTGACTTTTCCCCGGACAATACCGTTGCTTAGGGTGGGGTTTGAAACCTCGGCGTTTTTCAGCAAGCTCGCCATCCATTTCCAGGCCTCAGCCTGATCGTGCGGCGGGTCGGTCTGCCCATAAGTGAGCTCGACGGGCAGCACCAACAAGAGAAAACCCAGGCACGCGAAACTTGCAAGCGTTCTTCTGGAAAATATTCCATCTCGAGGCATGAATCGTTCCTCCTCGTACGTATGAGGATTCCGTTTGATACTGCCAAAGTGCAACATTAGAAAGGCTTTTCAGCAGAGTATAGGGAGGAGTTTGCGGAGTCGCAAGAGAAATTCCATTAGGGAGGAACCCCTCCTGCTATAATTTTCGATAAAAATCAGCCAGCTTTGCCGCCGTTGTTGCCGACAGTATCCGACGTATCCCGTTGTTACAAAACGGGTAAGCAAGGAGACGCATGAGAGCGCGCACATCTGTACGACTCGCTATTGCCTTGGCGGTTGCCTGGGCTGTATTTCCCGCATCAAGGGGTTTGGCGCAACTCATTTGCGACCCCGGTTGGACCCCGGAATACAAATGCCTCGAACACTGCGGCCCATGCCCGAATTCCGGTGGCGGCGCTATAGCGCAGCCCAACTTCCAGCAACAGGTCGGACAGGCCTTCATGCAGGGGGCCATCAATGGATTTATCAGCGCCATGCAAAGGAATGCGGCGGTGGCGCAGCAGCAGCAGCAGGCCTTTCAGCAGGAGATGGCGCGCCGCCAGCAGGAGGCCGCGGAGCAGCAGCGAATTGCGGCGCAGCAACGGATCGACGCCATGTTCGCGCGGCTGGACAGCGAGCTGAAACTGAGTGGACTTCCCTTCCAGTTGACGATGCAGGGCATGGACGCACCTGGTCCGGATGACCTGCACATGAAAGGTATGAACGCCCCTGGCCCGGATGATTTGCACATGAAGATCGGAGATGACAGCGCGACTTCAACCGGGTATGGAATCAAGGGGCTGCCTGGTACCTATGTAGGCGGGCCAGCCGGAGGGGCAACGACGAATACGCCGGACGCAGCGGCAAGCAACACCGCTTCTTCCGACGGATCATCCCCAAACCCGAATCTTGCCTCTGGCCCTGGCACTGGCACAACCGGACCAGGCATCGCGGGACTGCCCGGCATCTATCTGGACGGCGCGCAGCCGAGCCAGGCCCCCGAGCTGGCGCAGGCGGCACAGAGCCTGCCCGCCGGGCCGGAGCGCGATATGACCGAAGACACGGCGCTGCGTGCCGCGCTCCATAATCCGGACCTGACCTCGGACACCCAGGACCCGCAGGTACAAAACTTCCAGAAGGCAGACCTGAACTATGAGCAGGCGTTGCATACCGACACCCAGGCAAGTCAGGATTATGCGGGCACCCAGGCGCAGGTCACCGCCGATCAGAGCGCAATTGCAACTGCCAAGGCGCAGCTTGCCAGCCTGCAGCCGACCGTGGAGCAACAGGCGGCGCTGACCAACATGCTGAATGTAGCCAAGACGGACGAAGCCGCATCGGAGACTGCGCGCCAGATTTTCGAGAACGCCGACGTCCATCTTTCCATGGCGCGCACTCAGGCAACCGGGGCCTTGGCCAGCTTGCCGCAAAACCCGAACGCCCCGCCGATTCATCTGAGCCGAAATGCAGCGCCGGTCCCACTGCGGCTACCGACACCGGTTGGATCGTATGCGTCCGCGCCAGGCGGCCCCTTACCAGTGACTCCCGCTACGCCGGCCGCGCAACCGTTACCCGCGCCGCCAACGACCACTCCGGCTCAACTTTGCGCGCAGCTTACAGGGGCCCAGAACGCCCTGCGCCGCCTAATGGAGACGCAGACGGTGCACAACGAAGACCTGGCCGAATGGCGCCAGAGCGTGGATGAAGCCTCCGACGATGCGTGGGGACGCGGCCTGGACATGGCGCGGGATTTTATGGGGAAAGGGTTGAACGCGTACCTCGAAGGCAAAATCGATGGATCCGACAAGGAAATTCAAGCACTCTATCTCCGGGTGTCGAATGAAAAAAATCCGCCCACCTTGGCAGAAACGCAGAAAGAATGGGAAGGCATGGAGCAGCACAAGCTCTATTTGCAAGAGGCGCTGGAACGTGCGAAAAAGGACCAGAAACAACTGGATGTGCTGGCCGAAGAACGCGACTTCCACGAATGGACTAAGGAGAACAAGGGCGATCTGAACGGAAATCTGGAAGGAGTGCGGCAGATCGTGGACAACCTGATCGGCGATGAAGATCTCCAGAAAAAACTTGGGATATCGGATGCGTCCGATGCCATCAAGTATGGCGAATCCATTGTGGATTCCAGCTATGACATTCTGAGCGAAGTTCTTGCAGCTCAGCGCATCAAGCAATTGAACCAAAACGCGGAACAGTTTCTGCAGGCGCAGCACGCGTTGCAGCACCGCATTCAGGCCACCGTGGCCCAGCTGAATGCCGCTGGGCAGCACAGCCCCACGGGTACGGCACGATGCAGCCTGGTTGCGGCGCGATAAATCGAAGTGGGGATGTTGTAACGGCTAGACTGCGACGGTGAAGGTGTCGCCGCTGCGCTCGACGGCGCGATAGAGGGTGTCGCGCTCGACTGGAATGCGTCCGGCTTCTGTGATCAGACGGACCAGGTCAGCACGACGCATGCCCTGAGGCGTTTCCGCGCCGGCGTCGTGATAAATCTTCTCTTCAACGACAGTGCCATCGATGTCGTCCGCGCCGAAGCGTAGAGCGATCTGAGCGATCTTCGCGGTCATCATCTGCCAATAGGCTTTGATGTGGCCGAAGTTATCCAGCATCAGGCGGCCGACGGCGATCTGGCGAATGTCCGTCATCCCGCTGGTGCGCGGCAGATGATCGAACGCGGTGTTATCGGGATGAAACGCCAGCGGAATGAAGGTCTGAAAGCCCCCGGTTTCATCCTGCAGCGCACGCAGTCGCATCAAATGATCGACGCGGTCTTCGTCATTCTCGACATGCCCGTAGAGCATGGTGGCGTTGGAGCGCAGCCCGAGTTGGTGGGCGATGCGCGCTGTCTCCAGCCATTCGCCGCCGTCAATTTTGTGATCGCAGATAATGTGCCGCACCCGGTCGGCAAAGATCTCTGCGCCGCCTCCCGGCATCGAATCGACGCCCGCAGCTTTCAATTTTTGAATGGTCTCGCGGATGCTGAGTTTGGAGCGCTTCGCGAGAAAGGCAATCTCCACCATGGTAAAGGCCTTGATATGCACCTGAGGAAAGCGCTGCTTCAGACCGCTGATGAGGTCGAGAAAATATTCAAGCTGCAAATCCGGATGAAGACCACCCACCAGGTGAAACTCTGTGACCGCTTCCGAGTAACCTTCTGCAGCGCGCTGCCAGGCTTCTTCGAGGGCCATAGTGTAGGCGCCGGGCGTGTCCTTCTTTCGTCCGAAGGCGCACAGGCGGCAAGCGGCAACACAGACGTTGGTGGGATTAATGTGGCGATTCACATTGAAGTAGGCGATATCGCCATGCATCTTTTCCCGCACCCAGTTGGCCAGCCAGCCAACCGCCAGAATATCTGGCGAGCGATAGAGAGCGACACCATCGTCGAAGTCGAGGCGTTCTGCGGAAAACACTTTGTCGGCGATTGGGACCAGACGCGGGTCATCAGTCTGGAAGGAATGGCGGGATTTCTTAATCTCATCCATAATGGGTCCCTGTGTCTATGATATCTGACCCCACCAAACCCGACCAAATGACACGCGGCCGTAACACGGCCACAGGAGCAGCCGTGCGCAATTCACCGTTGCCGCGAGCGCGACTCGCGCGCCGCGAATGGAAGAAGGTCTTGAGTTACCGGCAACACGCCAGCGTCTACGCGGCACCAGGATGCACGGATCGTCGAACTAGAAGGCGCTCCGACCTTGGCGCCTGGACACTCCCCGGCCAAGCAAAATTACCGGATCGCAGGCATGGCTCATTTCATGGTGAAGCAGCGCGGATTCGTCTATTGTCTTCGCAATGGTCATGAAACATGTTGTACAGATCGACTCGAACGAACCATCATAATTGCGCCTGTGCGGAAAGGCAGCTTTCCTAGAAGTATTCACGGTACGCCCCAATTTCTGGGAGAGAGACCAAAATTATAAGGCTGAGCCACCCCGTCTTGTCGAGCTTTTTCTTGCCCTTGTAGATGCATTCTCTATCTCTATGATTCCAAAGAATAATACACACGGTAAGCGGACGCTTGCCGAGGAAAGCAAGGGGCAGAGGGTATTTCCTGCCTGCTGTTTTGACGGTGCTGTTACGCTGGGACAGGAACAACTGTTGAAGCCTATGCGTCCTCGTCCGCTGCCTGAACGTTCCGTCGTTGTGCTGCCCATCGTATGGGTCCTCGCCTGCGTGTTAGGGTATGGCGCGTCATCCCAGGCTGCCCCGGCACTCGGGACGTTCTCGGCGATACAGGCCACCAGCCTTGATCGTACTCACTTGCATCTTCCGGCCAATTTTTCCGGGGAGTTGAACCTGGTAATCATCTCATTCGCGCGGGAACAGCAGCAGGAAGTGGATAGCTGGATCCCGGCGGCACGGAAGATCGAGTCCACCCACAGCCAGTTTCGCTACTACGAATTGCCCACCATGTCGCGGGAAAACCTGCTGTATCGCTGGTGGTTTGATGAGGCCCTGCGCAGCAATACAACGGACAAGGATTTGCGCAGCCGGATTCTGACCGCGTATGTGAACAAGCACAACTTCAAGAAATCCCTCGATATCAAAAACGAGAAGCGGGTGATCGCTATCCTTGTCGATCCGAAGGGCCGCGTCTACTGGCGGGCGGACGGGCCGTACACAGACGCGCATATGTCGGCGTTATTGTCTGTACTTGCGGCGCACAGGGAGTAACTACCGCACTTGAATATTCGAAACCCGCGAAGGAGGATGCGGCGGGATTGGCTTCCGTTCGAGATGACCGTACGCAGCGGTCACAGTAAATCTTTTTCCATTTGCCACGCATCGATCCTGCGCAGGTAATATTTCGAGACGCGATTCATGATGCGAAAACCCAGTCGCTGATAAAAGGCAACCGCGGCTATATTTTCGACCGAGACATGCAGATGGATGCTGCCTCCTCCCCATTCGCGTAAGCCCGCCTCCAACCTGCTGTAGAGCGCGGCCCCGATCGATTCTCTGCGAAGCTCGGGCAGAACCTCAATGGTGACAAGTTCCCCGTATCGCGCCGCCTGACGAGTGCGACGCCGGCGCTCAAGGGCAGCCAAGCCGACAATGACGCCGGAACGTTCCGCGACCAAAGTGACGACGGTGGGGTTCAACAGGAGAAACGCGATCTCTTCGCGGGGATAGGCAATGCCGGGCGGAAAGCAGAGAGCGTCAATGGCAGCCAGCGCATCCATGTCCTGGGCAACTGCCGGACGGATCGAGAACGAACCTTCCGGCAGTGTCATCATCGAATGAGTTGGCGACCGATTTAAAATCTGGCCGTGGCCAGCTGCTTTTGCTGTTCCACGATGACGCCATGGAGCAACGTTGCAGCCACCAAGTGACCGTCGGAGGAATCCACGATGTGAGTGCGCCATCCGGGATTCCAATAGTTCCAATGCTTGGCCGTAGCATCGATGCCAAAGACCAGGTCGGAGTCATAGGAAGTGGCCACGATGCGCCTCAGCTGCGGATCATACCGAAGCCCACTAATGTCGTTGATGGGAACATCGACGGGCTGCCAGCTTTGACCTTGATTGTCGCTGAAGGCAACGCCCAGGCGACCGCCTACCCACAGATTGCCGCTCTCATCCACGGCCACGTAGCGAACCCGGTGCCAGGTCGTCGGTAACGCGATTGACTGCCATGTTTTCGCCTGGTCGGGCGAGAAGTACAGGACCGTCTGGCCGTTTCCGATGACAGAATCGCCGCCGGCCGCAACCCCATAGAATGGGATCTCGGAACGTTTCATCTGCGTGCTTTCGTGACCCTTTGCGGCCGACCCCGAACGAAGAACAGCGCCGAGCCAGGCAAATCTAGAGCTGTCGGTTGAGTAGAGACCCTCCGCCGTTGCGGCATACCACCTGCCACCGGAGAAGGCGACTCCATGAACGGCGTCTTCAATCTTGCCATCGGGAACCGGAACATACTCCGTGGTGTAAGTCACGTGATGCTTCTTGCTCACGTGTCGAATCTTGTGCGAGGTCTCGATCATCCGCGCATCGACGATCTCCCATCTGTCGCCCCTCAGGCGGAAGGCCCCGTGATTTGTGCCGGCGAGCAGCACGCCTGCAGGAGACATGGCGAGGGAGAAGACGTCGTTTCCAGCCAGTCCGGAATTGAGCTGCGTCCATGCCTGGCCGCCATCTTTGGAAACGAATACGCCTCCAAACCGTTTGTCATTCAGGACGCCGACATAGAGAGTATTGGGCGAACTCGGATCGGCGACCATAGAAGAGACCTGGCGTTCTGAGAAGCCTTGATTCGCCGCATGGAAGCTAACGGAGCCGTCGTCGCTGGAGAGTACGCCGCTGCGATCGGTCGCCATCAAAATGTGCTGCGAGTTTTTTGGATCGACGTATACGTCATTGATGATGATGTCGCTTGGCGTCATCAGCGACCACTTTTGGCCGGCATCTAGCGTGCGATAGAGACCTTCCGTTGTACCGGCGTACACAATGTTGGAGTTATTCGGATCCTGCATTAACACGCGAGTGCGGCGGGCGGCGCTTGGAATGCCTTGGATCTTTTTGAAGCTCGCGCCAGCATCGATGCTTTTATAAATCCCTGAGCAAGCGCTGGTGTAGACGGTGGTGGGCACCTTGGGATCGATGATGATGGAGAACACGTCCGAATCAACGATCAGTCCCTGCTTGATATTCTGCCAGGTTTGGCCGCCGTCGACGGTTTTCCAGGGTAGATGCCAGGTGCCGGCGTAAATCACTTGCGGGTTCGCGGGATCGATGGCAATCGATTCCACTTCATGCAGTTCCGTGCTCCCTATGGGACTGATCAGCTTCCACGTAGTGCCGCCGTCTTCGCTTCGATAAATTCCGGCAAGTGTACCGGCGACAAATATTTTCGGATCCGAAGAAGATTGTGCGAGAGCCCGGACCGATTGGCCCTTCATGCCGTCGACAGGCGTCCAGTGATGACCTTCGTCCTCACTGATATAGATTCCGCCGTCTGGCTTATCCAACCTCCAAGCGCCAATCATGACGCGCTTGGGATTCAATTTATCGAAGACGATGTTGTCGACGACCAGCGAATCGTCCGCTGCGATTTTGCTCAATCGTGTCCAGTGCTGGGCATCGTCGGTTTCATACACCCAGCTGTTGGTGGTCCCGAGGAGGATATGGGAGGGGGCGGCCGGGCTATACGCGAAACTGCGGGCGTCTCCGCCATACGGGCCAACAGCATGCCACTGTTGCGCGCTTGCACCGGTTCCACTAAAACTGATCAGAGTGAAAATGACTGCCGTAATCGAAGGGAATATTCGTCTCATGTTGTGAACCATCCGTGTGTATCGCTCTAGAATTTTGGGGGAAAAGCGAAACTCACCCACAGGATTCTCATGGAGGGTGAACCGTCATTGCTGTCGAACTCGAGTATGCTCCAATCTTTCCTTCAACGAAAAGGGCCAGCCGCTCTGTAGCCGGCCGGCCCTGGACATGCTTCCGTCAAGCGTTACTGCTTGGCAGGAGCTGCGGTAGTTGCACCCGTCGCTTTGTGGCGACGGTGGTGGTGCGGTGTTGTCGAGGTTGCACGTCCGTGTCCGTAGGCGTTCTTTGAAGCCTTGACGTCTCCAGATACAGGGGTTGTACCCTGCACGTCGTTGTCGAAGGTGGCGCCCGACGGTACCAGGTAATTCTGGACGGTGTCAGAACCGGCGGTTCCGGTGCGGACATCGATGCGGGAAGGATCAATTCCCTTCTCGTTGACCAGGTAGGCCTTGGTATTGACGGCGCGCTCTGCAGCCTGCTTGTCCGCTCGCTTCTCGTTCGGGGCACTGCTGCCAACCAGAACTGCCTTCGCATCGGCGCTGCGCTGAAGGTTCAGAGCAACATCATCCAGGCAAGCCTTGGCTTCGTTGTCGACGCGAACTGGACGACGCTTCTCGCGGCCGAAGCTGATCGAGCAGAGAGTCTCGGTCTTCGGTGCGGGCGGCGGCGGCGGCGCGTTGATCGTCACTTCAGTGGTGGAGGACGCGGTTTGACCCTTATCGTCAGCCACGTTGCAAGTGACGGTGATGGCGCCCGGAGCGGCTCCGGTCGTATTCAGAGTTGCGGTCGTATTCGAACCGCTGACCTGACCGGACGAAGCGCTGTAGCTGTAGGTGAGAGGACGATTCTGCGGGCTGACGCCGTGTGCGGTAACTGTCGAGGAATCGCCAGGATTGAGCGAGGTCGGATTGGCTTCGCAGCTAATCGTCGGCGGTTCAAACTGCTTGACCGTAAAGGTCGCGTTGCAGTCGGCAGACTGACCGGCCTTTGGACCTTCCGTGACGTGACCTGCAACGGTGTAGGTTCCGGGAGCCAGATCGGCGGTGTCGACCGTTGCGGTGGTCGAAGTTCCGCTCACCTTGCCACCCGTGGATGTCCAGCTATAGGTCGGCGTTTTCTTCGGATTCAAATTGGTTGCATTGCCGGTAACGGTGATCTGATCGCCAGGATACGCTTCGGTAGGACTGACCGAGCAGGAGTAGGCGACCGGTGGCGGCGGCAGAATGCTGCCAATGTGGTAGACCAAACCGGTGCTCAACTGCGCTGCGTTGATGTTCGCGCGGCCTCCGAGAAGGGCTACGGGAGCGCCTGGCATATTGGTGGAGTCAGCCGGGCGAAGACCGTTGCGGCTGCCGGGGGCGACAACGACTGCGTTGGGATCAGAAAAGTTGTTCGCCGGACCGAACGAAGCGTGCATATATTGATAATCGGCCTGGAAGACTCGCCAGGAAAGCTTGTGGTGCATGATCGGTAGCGGGAAATCCATACCCGCGCCTGCTGTCAAAGACGCTCCCCAACGATATGGGTTCTTGAAGTTGATAGGACCGGCTCCGTCAGAGTAATAGCCGACGTAGTTCGGACCGCCAATGCGAGTGGTACCCACTAATCCGTGGACGAATGGCGTCAGACCATCCTCCAGCGGGAAGCGTGCGATGGGACCGGCATTGATGGTCGTAAAACCATCGCCCGGGCCATCCGGATGGGACGCCAGGCCTGCCTCGAAACCAAGGTTCTTAGAAAAGTAATAT
Source organism: Acidobacteriota bacterium (assembly GCA_021780095.1). The sequence goes on from JAJXZK010000394.1 coordinate 9,233, forward strand.
GCCCCGCTGCCAATCGCACCCAAGTTTACGGCTGCGTACTTTGCTCCATTGACATAAGCATGGGGCGCCAAGTAAGAGTAACCAAGAAAAATGTCGGCACGCGACGGATTGTTCGCCGTCGACGCCGCAGGCGCCGTAGGTGCAGCCGAGCTTGACGAAGTGGCGGCAGTTTGCGCCATCAAAGTCGTTCCCAGCCCTAGCACGCAAATAGCTGCTATCCAGCGGCCCTTGGTGCGTAATTTTGAATATTCCATCCCTGTCTCCTCCGCAACTTTGTGTAAACAAATCTGAATCATTATGTAAATTGCAAGCGCTTTGCTTTGTTTATTCCCAAGCGCTGAACGCGTTGCGACGCCTCGTGGTCCTGCCTTACGAATCCAATACAAACGATCCTAATCCACAGCAATCGCTCACTCGATTAGAGCACAAGACTGAATCAAAAGGTTACCCCTTTTACGGGGCTAGTCCAAAGGTATACCAAGAGATACCTGCACGCCAAGAATTAATATAGAAATGATGCCGCAGGTGTTATGGATACGACTCGTTGGATTGAGAGGATAGTTACTCCAGGTTCAGGACTTTCCTTACCGTTCCTCGCTCGCGCAGGATCTTCTCTTGAAGCAGGGTGAGGGCGTAGATCAACTGTTCCGGGCGGGGTGGGCAGCCGGGAACATAGACATCGACGGGAATGACCTGGTTTACACCCTGGACGAGAGCGTAATTATTGAAAACCCCTCCAGAGGTCGCACACGCGCCCATGGAGATGACCCATTTGGGATCGGGCATCTGGTCATAGAGCCGACGGATGACGGGCGCCATCTTCACGGAAACTCGCCCTGCGATCACCATCAGGTCTGACTGACGAGGCGATGGGCGAAAGACCTCCGCGCCGAAACGAGCCACATCGAACCGGGATGCACCCATCGACATCATCTCAATTGCACAGCAGGCCAGACCAAAGGTCATCGGCCAGATTGAGCTCTTACGCACCCAGTTCAAGGCGGTATCGAGTGTCGTCAGGATCACTCCCTCATTCTGGTCATAACCGTAGTTCACCTCGCGGACTTTCCGCTGATTCAACGCGCTGCTCTCGAGGTTTCCGAAGAGATAGTGATCTTTTGCCGGGTGTGTCTCTGCCATAAGGGTCGCTCCCCTACAGTATCTCGCATTTTGCGCCGGACAGCACGCTCGGCGAACCGCGCCTCATCGGAAACTACCATTTGCGGCAGGCGACTCTTCGCGTTTGTGTTTGGCTTCTCTGACATGCTTTGGTCGGGAGAGGACCACTTCAGCACGTGTCGGCATATTCAAGGGTTGCGGGCAATCGTGCGACAGCGTCCTGTCGCAGATGCGAATGATACGGGTGATGCTTTCGAGATAGAGGTCCGCGACGATCTTGCTCCAGAAGGTAGTGCGACACAAAAGGTGGCGGCGGTCGTCAAGCAGCAGTTCCTTCGACTTGCCGTCGCGGAAGCAGCAATGCTAGACTCCGTAGTCCTTCGAAGTGCGGGTCGAAACGGTCGCGTGTGCGAAGGTTCCGCCAGCACTCGATGCATGTTTCGAGCGGGAAATTGATTTCTATCGGCAGGATCAGCAGCTTTGTCTGCGAGGAAGTGCGAGAGATGGAAATCTCGGCGCCGACGCTGCCGGCGGAAACAGCCGCTCCCGGAGAAGGTGTGGTTCCAGTCCCCGGAATTGCTGGGCCATCGGTGTCTTTGCGCACCCGCAGCCTTCTCCAGTAATGCGGCTCCTGGAGGACTGGCATGAAGACGTACCTGGGCAATGAGATTCGCAACCTGGCCTTTGTCGGCCATTCGCACTGCGGAAAAACAACACTGATTGAAGCTTTGCTGGCGACCGCCGGCACAATTCCAGCGATGGGCAGCGTCGAAGATGGGACGGCCGTCACCGCCTACGACGAAGAGGAAGTTACACGACGAGTTACGCTGGCAAATGCGGTCGCATTCTGCGAGTGGAGCGGAGTCAAGATCAATGTGATCGATACTCCGGGATTCAACATGTTTGTGCCGGAAGCGCGTTCGGCGATGCTGCCGGTAGAAGCGGTGGCCGTGGTCATCGACGCAGTGGAAGGTCCCCAGCCGATGACACAGCGCGTATGGGACTACGCAGAAGAATTTAAACTGCCCCGCATTCTTGTGATCAACGCCATGGATCGCGAGCGGGCTAAGCCGGACGCGGTGCTGGACAATTTGCGAGCGACTTTCGGGCGCACGGTGACGCCGGTTGCGCTGCCGATCGGGGAAGGACTGTCCTTCTCCGGCATCGTGGACTTGATTGGAATGCAGGCGTATGAATATCGGGGCACTTCGAAGGGACGTGGCCAGTCCATCCCAATCCCGAAGGAGATGCTGGAGAGCGCGCAAGCGGGACACGATGCGCTGGTGGAGTTGGTCGCCGAGGGCAAAGATGAGTTGATGGAGGAGTTCTTCACGGAAGGCACGCTATCGGAAGAGCACCTGATACCGGCGCTGCATGAGGCGATTCGCGAGGATCGAATCTTCCCGGTAGTACATTCGTCCGGCCTGAAAAATATTGGATGCGACCGTCTGCTGGAGTTTTTCCGTGTGTATGCACCCGCACCCATCGAACGCCTGCCGGTACCCGCCACCATGCTGTCTGCCAAGAGCGCGAAGAGTACCAACGGTAATGGATCGGAATCAGCGCCGGAAAAAGAGGAACAGAAAGTCGTCGACAATGGGCCGCTCTCTCTGTTCGTGTTCAAGACGATCTCCGATCCATTCGCGGGACAGATTTCGTTCTTCAAGGTATTTTCCGGATGCGCGCACGATAACGATTCTGTCTTCAATTACAAACAGCAGGCGCAGGAAAAGCTGGCGCATCTTTCCATCATGCAGGGAAAGAAGCCTATTCCGGTGACGGAACTGCATGCCGGCGACCTGGGCGCGGTCGCCAAGCTGCGCAGCACACACACCGGCGACACGCTGGGCGACAGCCGCCATGCAATCTTGTATGAGCAAGTGCAGAATCCAGAGCCGGCAATTGCGTTTGCGATTGAACCTCGGACGCGAGCGGATGAAGACAAACTGGCGAATGCGCTGCACCGCATTATGGAAGAAGATACGCTGATCCGGTTCTATCGCGATCCGCAGACGAATGAGTTTCTGATTGCCGGGACGGGGCAGCAGCATATTGAAGTGGTGGTGTCGAAGCTGCGCCGCCGCTATCACACGGAAGTCACGCTGAAGGCGCCCAAGGTGCCGTATCGCGAAACTATCCGCACGCATGCCGAAGGGCACGGACGGCACAAGAAACAGTCGGGCGGCCACGGGCAATTTGGCGACTGCAAGATTCGCATTGAGCCGCTGCCGCGCGGTGGCGGATTTGAGTTCATCAACGACATCTTCGGCGGAGCCATTCCGCGCAATTATGTTCCCGCGATCGAAAAAGGCGTGCGGGAAGCGGCGGATCGCGGCTATCTCGCAGGCCATCCCATGGTGGACTTTAAGGTGACGGTGTTCGACGGCTCCTACCACGAAGTGGACTCGAACGAAATGAGTTTCCGCATCGCGGGACGTCTGGCTTTTCGAGATTGCATGGAGCGGGCGCGGCCGGCGTTGCTGGAACCTGTGATGCGGGTCAGCATCCAGACTCCCGACAATTTTGCCGGGACGGTGATGGGCGACCTTCCCGGAAGGCATGGCCGGGTGCTCGGAATGGAGCCGAGTTCGGTTCCTGGGCAAACCGTCATCCAGGCGGAAGCTCCTATGGCCGATATGCTGACGTACGGAGCCGACCTGACAGCGATGACGCAGGGGCAAGGCAGTTTCCACATGGAGATGGACCACTACGATTTTGTGTTGCCGCAAACGCAGGAAAAGCTTGTGGCTGCGGCCAAACAACATCAGACGGTTCCCGACGACGAAGGATAATCTTCTTCGCTTTGGATACAATCAGCGCATGCAACTGGCAGAACTGGCACGCCGACTGAACGCGCGCTTGGAAGGCAGCCCGGAGACTCCTGCGCCCGAAACGATCGAAATTACAGGGGTCGCAGGCATTGAAGAAGCGGGCGCGCATCAGGTGACTTTCGTCGCCAACCCCAAATACGCGGCGCTGACAAAAACCACCCAGGCAGGGGCTGTCCTTGTCACCGGCGACTTCCCTGCCATTGCAGCGGCAACCTTGCGCACGGCCAACCCATACCTGGCTTTTGCGCGCGCCATCGAAATTTTTTATCAAGCGCCCGTCTACGCAGCGGGCGTTCATCCCACGGCGATTGTTGCCCCAAGTGCGAAGATAGGCCGAGACTGCCATGTGGGCGCGTACGCGGTGATTGAAGACAATGTCGAAATTGGCGACGGCGCGGTGTTGCTACCACATGTGGTGATCTATCCTAACGCCCACATCGGCAATCGTTTTTTTGCGCATGCTCATTCCGTTGTGCGCGAGGGATGTGAACTGGGCGACGATGTCACCCTGCAAAATGGCGCAGTGATCGGGTCGGATGGATTCGGTTTTGCAAAAGATGATGTCGGCAGATGGCACAAGATTCCGCAGTCGGGTCCGGCAATCCTGGAAGATCGCGTGGAGGTGCAGGCCAACGCCTGCATCGATCGTGCCAGCGTGGGAGAAACGCGGATAGGCGCGGGCGTGAAGGTCGACAACCTGGTGCAGGTGGGACACGGATGCACAGTGGGAGAAAATACATTGTTGTGTTCGCAGGTGGGATTGGCCGGATCGTCGCATCTCGGCAAGAATGTGATTCTTGCGGGACAGGCCGCAGTGGCAGGACATTGCTCGATTGGCGATGGATCGGTCCTGACAGCGCAGAGCGCGGTCTCGCACGATGTTCCTCCGGGGAAAGTGATGAGCGGGTCGCCGGGGCTGGACAATAAACTTTGGCTGCGTTGCGTGGCCGCGTATAGCCGCCTGCCCGAGATTGTTAAGTCGGTGCGCAAACTGGCAGAGTCCAAAGAATAGTTGCGATTGTCGACGAGGCTTCGCGCCCGATATGGCAATTCCACCTGAGAGGTATCTTTCTCACCTACACTGGAGACATGAGTAGGCGGAGTCGACGGCGCGGATTCTTAGGGCTGGTCGTATTGGCGAGCCTGATATTCGTGGTGGGCTGCCGCTCGAAGCTTATCGTGGTGCGCGTCATCAACTCCGGAACAACCGATCTGCACAACATCGAAGTGGACTATCCAAGCGCCAGCTTTGGAATGTCCAACCTGGCTCCCGGAGCGACGTTTACCTACCGCATTCAACTCCAGGATGCAGGCCGCATGAAAGTCGAATTCTACGACAGCAACCAGCAGCCTCACTCCGGCAAAGGCCCATATGTGAAAGAAGGGCAGCAAGGATCGTTAACGCTCACGCTAGACGGAAGCGGAAAGAACGAGTGGGCTCCGCAGCTGCACCCTAGAGTGACAGCGCCCGCCGGCGATTAGAGCATTGTTACAGGTACCTTCTGCAATTCCGTTAATGGCTCGACAGGGCAATTCCAGACGCAAAGGCACAGGCTCCACACGGAATTGCTTGAGTTAGGTTGGTCGCCGTGCCGTTCTTCCAGTAGGTCACCGCGAAGTTGCCCGGCACGTTGGACGTATCCCCCGTCACGTAGACATTGCCACTGCCGTCAACAGCGATGGCGGTCGCATACGAATCCGACGATCCGTCGGTCAGGTTGATCGGCGTGCCGTTCTTCCAGTAGGTCGCTATCGCGGTGCCGGTTGGGGTGGATGTATTGCCCGCCACGTAGATATTTCCGCTGCTGTCGATCGCGATTGCTCCGGCATTCGCAGCTGACGATCCGTCGGTAAGGTTGGTGGCCGTACCATTCTTCCAATAGGTCGCTACGTTTTGGTATCCAGCGGCGCCGAATGAGACGGTTGTAGTACCCGCCAAGTAGACATTCCCGCTGCTGTCGATCGCGATGCCGTTGACTGAGGTATTCGTGGTTCCGTCGGCCAGCGTGGTGGCCGTGCCGTTCTTCCAGTAGGTAGCTATTATGTCGCCCCGTTCGTTGTATATATAGCCCACCATGTAGATATTGCCGCC
>JAJXZK010000322.1 GCA_021780095.1 Acidobacteriota bacterium
GCGTGAAGGCACTGGCGACAAAGACTGCGTAGTTTTCTCCTCTCTCATCTTTGCTTCGCAAGGATGGCTCACCGAGATTCCAGTAACGCGAGCAGTTCCATGTCTCAAAACGAGACATGGGGCACCACGTTTTTCTCCTCGAAATTCTCTGCGTACGTTGCGCTTCATGAACCGGCCACGGCGGGCAGCTTAGCGCATGACAGTGGCAGCGATCAACGCGTCCAGCGCGGAAGTCTGACGGGTGGCATCGGCGGAATCGAAGGGCCCCTGCCAAAGAGCACCGAACCGGTGATCGGGCCCCTGATCGTTATCCAAGATGCTGCGAGCATTCGCATCGATAAACGCCTTATAGCGCGAATCGCGATCAGCGGCGTACAGCGCCATCAGATTGCGTACGAAAATTCCTTTAAACTGGGACGCGTCGCCACCGGAGATCGCCCGGTCCACCAGAATGCCGCGGACCGTGAGGTGGGCGATGGCGGCATTGGCGATGGCTTCCGCCTGCGGCAGCAGGGTTGGATCATGGTCGGCTTTCGCGAGTTCCACCAAGCCGCCGAGAATGACTCCCTGGTTATAGCTCCATGTGGTTTGGCCGTTGTTGGTGCAGGCGTGCGGGTTAGTTGAGGTTAAGCCGTCATTGACCAGATGCTGCGTGTTGATCATGCCGGAAGCATGGAACCATGCCCACTCTTTTTGCGCCCAGGCAAGATAGCGCGCGGATTCGGTCCCTTTGGTACGATTCGCCAGGGAAGCGGCGACCGAGAGAAACAGTTCGTTAGCGATGGCATTCTTGTAGTCGGCGGGTTTTTTCCACCAGATGCCGCCGCCGCAGGTAGTGGTGTCCCATTGGCCGGCCATGTTCGCGAAGATGGTTTCAGCCATGGTGAGATAGGCGCGTATGCCGGTCAGGTCATAGGCGTCGACCCATGCTAGCGCCCACCAGCCTTCGTCATCGTCGTAGGAGTTGAGAAAGTTGGTAGTGTTCTGGGAAGCGCTGGCTCGCTTGAAGGTATTGGCGAGCACAGGCAGATATTGCCTGCTACCGGTGGCTCGGGAATAGTTGGCCAGCACGGTGATTGAGTTGGCGGCGTTCCACCAACCGGACGGCGCGGTATAGAGGCCGGTGCTCCGCGCGTACCACTGTTGCAGGGTGCGGACACCGTCAGCGGATTGCTGCGCAAAGCTCGTCGCGGAACCTGCATTACCGCAAGCGGCGGGACCGGTGTGGGCTAAGGCGTTGCCAGCCACAAGCCAGAGTCCGCATAGAAATATTGTTCGCGCGACCCTCAGTTTCAAGATTGCTGCTCCTGTGTGCCGGTCGGCTTGGGCGTGCAGACTTCCTGCAGCAATTTGGCCCAGCGGTCACCGTAATCGTTCCATCCTCCCAAATGCTGAACGCGATCCAGCGCGGCGGCGCTCATGCGCTGTTGCAGGGCTGAGTCGTCGGCAAGCTGTTGCAGTCGGTCGGCGAGTCCGGCAGCGTCGCGCGGCGGAACGATGAAACCCTCCTTGCCGTCCGTAAACAGGTCTTCACTTCCTGTATTCGGCGTCGCAATCACCGGGCAGCCGCAGGCCATCGACTCACCCTGCACCAGTGCTAGCCCTTCCTCCAGCGACGGCAAAACCATCGCGTGGCTGCGACTGAAATAGCGAACCAGTTCTACCCGGGAAACAGCTCCGACGATTTCGACATTCTCCATCGGCAGCTTAGCGAACAGAGGCTTCATGTGCGGAAACATGGGACCGAGGATGCGCAGTCGTTTGTGCGGATGCCGCACTTTAGCGAACGCTTCCAGCAGATAGGGAACACCTTTGCGCAGGCTGACCTGGCCGACAAAGAGGAGGTCGAAAGTGTCTCTGGGGCGGGTTCTATCGGCGGCGGGCTGGAAAGAATCCAACCGCACCCCATAGGGGATGACATGCAGCTTTTCCGGGGAGATACCTTCGGCGACAAAACTGCGAGCAGCAAAACTGGAAGGAACGACGATGCAGTCGGCCTGGTCATACTGTTTCTCTTCGCGTTCCGTGTCGCGTGGGTCGTAGATGTCGAGCGGAGCGCCCCAGTGCTGATGCTCTTCACTGAGCAAGCGCCATTGATAGCGCGCGTGCGTGGAACCCCGATCGCAAATATATTTGCCACCGCGCGATTGCACCAGCGCTCCGGCTGCCAGCCCGGCGCCAGAGATGCCGATCAGCGCGTCAAGATTTGTTTTCGATCGAGCGATCCGCCGCGTCATCCATCTGTCAAAAGCGAGTCCGTTCCAATAGTCCAGGCTCTCCGTCCAGGGAGAAGGGTAGAGCCCGAATCGTGCCAGTCCCGCCAGTGCGCCATGAATCCACGGAAATGTCTGGACGTATTGGTGCGGCAGGCGCTCGCGCTTCAGTCGCCGCCACGGATAGGTGGAATAGACGGTGTCGAGATAGTCGTAGCGGCGTAGTTGATGCGCGAGTTCGAAATGGTGGAAGACACCAAAGACAGCCTGGGATACGCGCACTGCTTCTCCGCTTGGGAAACCTGAAGCCGGACACGATCCCACTCAAACCAAAAGAAGGCTTGATTGGGCGTGTTTCCGCATCAATGCGCGACCGCGTAGTAGCCTTGCCGGGCCTGCACCTTGAGTGTCTGGCCATTCTGCCGGCAGGCGACGCGAATATGCCGATAGCTCCCGTCCAGTGCGGCGTTCGATGGAGTGTAGGTGGTCTGGTATTCCGTGCGGAGCTGCTTCTCGATAGCATCGAACGCGGCGGGCAGCTTTTTTCCATTCTTTCCGATCGGAAACACTTCGCCGCCTGTGGCTTCGACCAGCTTTCGCATGGTGCTGTCGCTGGAAAAGTCGAGCGTCCCGAAGATTCCTGGATCGCTGATCAACAGAACATAGACGACAGCGTCGGCTTTCTGCGCGGCTTCAATTGCGGACTGTAACTTTTCCTCGCTGCCTTCATCCTGTCCATCGGTCAGCAAAACCATCGCTTTTCGTCCAGACTCCTGGCGCAGTTTGTCGTTCGAGGCGAGATAAACGGCGTCATACAGCAGCGTGCCCTTCGGCTTGGTGATCGAGGGAAGCGTCCCGTTGGCAAAGTTGCCGGAACTGGAGTTGATCTGCGCCGCATCCAGCGCCCGCTTCAGGTCGTCGGGGCTGCCAGTCCAGTCCGCCAGCAAATCGACCGTAACGTCGAAAGAAATGAGAAAGGATTCGTCCGTTGGCCGCAGGATACGCCGCAGAAAAGCGCTGGCGGCCTTCTGCTCGTCGGGTAAAACCCGCTCCTGGCTCAAACTTGTGTCGAGCAGGATGCCGATTGACAACGGCAAGTCGCTTTGCGCGTTGAAGCTCTTCAGCTTCTGAGGCTTCTCGTCCTCAAACACGCTGCAATCCGCCCTGGTCAGGTTTGGCACCAACTTGCCGGACTTGTCATGGACGACAAAAAACAGGTCTACCAGGTTGACGCTGACGCGCAGGGTGGGGATACCGGATGAAGCCGGGGATAGCGAGGTGTTTGGCGTTTCTGGCGCGGTCTGCGGTTCGGCCTGCCGAGGGGTGGCCTGGGGCTGTGTCTCGGTCGGCGAGGGCTGCGAGTTGAACTCGGGCTGGGCCGGTGCCGCTGGCTGAAACTCCGGCTGCGGTTGCGCGGGTCGTTGCAGAGGAGCCGGATTGGACTCGCCCTGGCCGGGCGGCGCATCCGGCTGGGGAGCCAATTGGCCCCAGGTCATGGGAGCGGCCAGCAGGAACGCAGCGAAGGGCAAAATTGCCAGCCGCAGCCGCCGGGACGACGCGCTGAGGTTGCTTAATCGGCTTCGACTGTGGCGATTCAAGAATGTTTCCTCTTTGCGAGCCTGGTTGAATCCATTCCCAGGGTGGCTCCCCATCCATCCGAAAAGGGACGTCCCCGACGCCCGATCCCACACAGCCCGCACGAGTTTCATAGGCCATTGACAACTCTGCTGGGCACTTTCTGCTTCCCACCGTACAATGAAAAGAACTAGAACGGAAGACAACCCGAGCAGAAATTTAGAATCGATGCGGAACGAATGCGGTCAGGATATTTCATGATTGGAAGTAAAAGCTTTGCCCGGCTCTCCTGTAGACGTGGGGTGAAATTGGGAGTCTGGTTGATCGCCTGCCTCGTTTGGATTGCGGGGCCACAGGCCAAAGCGCAGGATAGTGCGCACCCGGTGCCGAATGCACCCGGTAGGGACCTGGCCGACGCCGGCCAAAACGGGACCAGTGCGCCGACGCCCCAGCAACCCGGGGAAGGCAATCCACCCCCATCGTCGCTGAAACTGCCGAACCTGCTGCAAAATGTCACTCCGGGAGAAGGCGCACCGCCCGCGACCACCGGAAGTTCGGGTGGTGCGACGCCGACAGGCCAACCGGCCGCGACGCCTGCGCAGCAGCAGCCGGCTCCGCCGTCCAACGTGCCGGCTCCGGTGATTCCTCCCAAGGGCGAGGGCCCATCAGTCGCGACGTACACCTTGCGGACGCGAGTCAATTTTATTCTTGTGCCGGTCACGGTGAAGGACTCCCATGGAGCTATTCTTCCGGGCTTGACCCACAACGACTTCCAGGTCTACGAAGACGGGGTCCAGCAGCGGATCACCTTCTTTACCGAGGATCCATTTCCACTTTCGGTGGCGTTCGTCGTCGATCAGAATCTGCCTGCCGACACCATGAAGAAGGTGAACGACGCGCTGGCTGCATTTCAGGGTGCATTCGCTCCCTATGATGAGGTTGCGGTCTACAGCTACGCCACCCACGTCAGTCAGGCGACAGGATTCACCGGGGCACAGAGTGCGCGGCTGACGGCAACCCTGGAGCGGGTGAAGTCTCCCGGCCGTTATATGGCGGTCCCCAGCAATACCGGCCCTATGGCGGAAGGCCCCAGCATCAACGGGCACATGGTCGACCCGAACGTGACGCCGACCCACGATGGCACTTTTATTGGCATCATCCCGAAAGAGAACTATGTGTTGAATGACGCAATCTTGCGCGCTGCGACCGATCTTTCGCAACGCGGACGGGGACGCCGCAAGATGATTTACGTGATCAGCGACGGCAAGAACCAGGGAAGTACCGCTTCGTATAAAGAAGTCGTTCGCTACCTTCTGACAAATCAAATTGCGGTGGATGGGACACTGGTCGGCGACTCGGCGCTGCCGGTGTACGGGTTCCTCGATCGCTTCCATATTCCTTGGCAGATGGCGGACAACTTGTTGCCGAAATATGCCAGCGCCACAGGGGGCATTTTGGATGCAGAGCTTTCGCGCAACGCCATCGAAGCTAGCTTTGCTCGCGTTGCCGGTCAGGTACGCAACCAATACACACTGGGCTATTACAGCCACATCTCTGTACTCGACAGCCGTTTCCGCAAGATTGAAGTGCGTGTGTTGCTGCCAAGTGTGACCGTGGTGGCGAAGCAGGGTTATTACCCGACTGCCACGCAATCCCAGTAGCTCCGGATGACGCCAACGGCGACGACAACCGTCCTGGGCCTGGCAGCGGCGATCATTTGGGGCGCGGCGGATTTTAGCGGCGGCATCGGTGCGCGTTATCTCCGCGTCTACTGGTTGCTGGCCATTTCTCATGCTTCCAGCCTGATCGCGCTGGTGCTGCTGGCTGGCATGCTGCATCAGCCGATCCCGGACGCGCGTATCCTGACCTACGGTTTGGTCGCGGGCCTGGCCGGCGGTATCGCGTTGCTGGTGTTTTACTACGCGCTCTCGCTCGGAAGCATGGGAACAACCGCAGCAGTCACCGGCTTGCTGACCGCAGCTCTCCCTGTCGTATTTTCGATGACGACCATCGGCGCTCCAAGCCGTCGCCAACTCGTCGGATTCGCGTTGGCAGCGGGAGCTATCTGGCTGATCAGCAGTCCTTCCAGTCCTAATGAACAAGTCGTAGAGGGTCAACGAAAAAAGCTGGTGCTGGCAGTGATTTCAGGGATTGGATTCGGCATCTTCCTGATCGCGCTGCGGGAAGCCAACAGCGGCGGGTTGTTTTGGCCTCTGGCGGCATCGCGTGTCGGCAGTCTGTCCCTTGCGATTGCGGGCGGACTGATCCTGAGTCGCGGCCGCTTCACAGTTGACCCTGAACCGCAAAGAATTCCCATGCCACGATCCTCGGCATCGATGCAAAAGGCGATTCGCAAGCGCTTGTTGGTCGGCATTGGCTTGGCGCTAGTGGCTGGCGCTTTCGACACCAGCGGCAATTTTCTGTTTGTCGCGGCCACACGCATCGGCCGGCTGGACGTTGCCGCGGTTCTCGCTTCGCTCTACCCCGCCTCGACGATTCTGCTGGCCGCGTGGCTGCTGAAGGAACGCACCAATCGGCGTCAGGCGCTTGGTATGACCGCGGCTCTGGTGGCGGTCGCGCTGATTTCCTGAAATAGTTCTACGTCGTGCGGTAGTTGACCCCGGGCTGCATCACATGTCCCCAGCTGAGGGTTTCCGCATCGGGAAGATGCAAGTTTGTACCGGGAATGAGTCCCGCCTGGACGAGCGTTCCAAACTGAAAGTACACCGCGTCGATGTCCGACGGAAGCCCAGGATAATGACCAAAACCTCCATCCGCATTCTGGCAGCGAAGGGCCCAGCGCGCAGCTTTGCCAATGGCGGCCCGACATGCCGGTGAATGTCCTCCCAGTTGGCGCAGAATAAACACCGCATCAAAGCAGGAATGCACGTCCCAATCGGGAGCTTTCAGTTGCCAGCCTCCATCGGGCCGCTGATCGCGGAGCACGCGTTGCACAATCGGATCGGCCTTGGGTGTAGGCTTGCCAATCAAGCGATAAAAATGGACAAGGTGGAACGTGGCCGCGACGTGATCCCCAAGGTATCCATCCGCCGCTTGATGCTCCTGGAGGTGCTGCTCGAGGGCTGTCTGATATGCGGCCGGAAATGTCACGTCCAGGGCCGCGTAGAAGAGCGGGAAAAAGCTGACGGTGTACCAGGGCAGTTTCGCGAAGGCATTGTTCTCGAAGAATCGGTCCAATACGTGGGCGAGATTCACTCGCGGCTTCTCTCCCAATGCCCGAAGTCCAACTACACCTTGAACGGTGTTGTAGAGGATAGCAAGATCGGCGTGGGGATCCAGATTCCCAGCAAGGTTCACAAACACGCCGTCCGGCCGCTGGTGATGTTGGATGAAATCCGCCGATTTTTTCGCGTGGGTAAGCGTCCGTCCTTCCGGCTTCGCGAGCGTTGCCGCATAGGTGACGGCGGCCAGATCGCTTTCCGCGGTGTCGGACGATCCCGCGTACCTCTTGTCGGGTGAAGGCGAATATCCACCGTCCGGGCGAGCGCAATTTTGAATGAACTGAAAGGTCGTGTCCTTGATTGTCTGGCCATCTATAGGAGCATTCGCTGGCGGCTGGGCAGCGAACCTTTTTGCCTGAAGCGAAGCGCCGACGGCTGCCATCATTGACCACTGCAACAAATTCCGCCTGGAAATGCGCCTCATTTCATTGCTCCTGAAGTCGATCGTGTTTACGTTTTCCGCCGGAGCGCCTCTTATCCTTCTTCGGCTGAGTCGGAGACTGCCCCCGCTTGCGCGACAGGGGGAATTCCAGCACGCTGACCGGTCCACTGCAGCGGCGACGCTTGGCGCAAAACCATGGCACGGCCTTCTTCCGCCAGTAATTTCAGCCCCACCATGGATAGCGAAAAAAGATTGGGGTAACGATGTTTCACCTTCCAGCGAAGTTCCCGCTGTGTGCGGGTCGTGCCGTGTTCCGATTCGATGAATTGCGGCAATTCTTCCAGCGGCGTGCCGCTGCGCACCGCATTTCGTAGCAACTCCATGACGGCAAGCGAGTCGACAATTTCTACGGCGATTCTGTCATGCACGTCTTGCGCAATCAGACCATATTGCAGTTTAAAGTTGTTCAGTTTATCCAGACTGGCGTACATCGTCTTTACGATTTGCGCGCGGTTCAGCAAATCCGTTTCGTAATTCAGAATGAACTCCCACGACGACGCGGAGAAGTGCCGAATGTGGTCGTCCAACGTGTCGGCAAGCCGCTTCAGTCCGAATTGTTCCGGATGTTCAAACGCACGGCTGGCAGGATCGAGAAACGGCGCCAGCGGGGCGACGAAATAGCACAGGCGCTTGTCGCAATCGCAGGCCCGATGAATCTCTTCGCAGAAATCGATATTCCGCATCGCGCTATCGTAGCTCTGGTGGGGCAGTCCGACCATAAAAAAGATGTCGAGCTTTCTGCAGCCATGGTCGAGTGCCGATCGCACCAGTTGGATGATCTCCTGATTGGAGCAGGGAAATTTTCCATTCTTCCGGCGCACATCCTCGTCCGCGCTTTCGAGCGTAATCTCGAGGCTGTACTTGCGGACCGTACGCTGCAACTTCTCAAAGAAGTCCTCATCCGCACCCCAGAACAACTCGAAAACCAGTTCGTTGGTGGGTCGCAGAGCGCAGACTCGCTCCAGAAACTCGTCGACATATTTTGTTCCCCCCTGTCGAATGTCGCCGATCACAAAGATTGGGGTACGGCAGAAGCGCTGGATGCATTCGATATCCTGCATGAGCTTTGCAGGCGACCGCATGGATGGCCTGGTCCGCGCGGAGTTGAAGGAATACGCACTGCGCGACCCTCCGCAGAGAGCGCAGTCCTGCGTGCAGCCTCGCATGGTCAGCAAGGCGCTCAGCGGATAGCTCAGCCAGCCCTCGTAGGGCAAGGCGTCCAGCAGACTGCGATATTGAAAAACCGACCGCATTGCGTAGCGATAGTCAGGAATGTCGATGTCGTCCAGGTTCGCGGGCACCGGACTGATAGGATTCACGATCACTTTCCCATCGCGCTTCCAAGTCAGATTCGGCACGGTCGAAAAATCTATTGTTCCGGACTTGATCTCATCTATCAGCGTCAACATGGCACTCTCCGTAGAGTCGCCGCGCATGACGAAATCGACGCAGTCATGCTGCATCAGTTCGAGATGGTAATAGGTGGAGGAGAGGCCCCCGAAAATGACCGGTACGTCGGGATGGTATTTCTTCACCAGCTTGGCAATTTCGATGCTTCCCTGGGCATGCGGCAGCCAATGAAGCGAGATGCCGAAGGCCGCCGACTCTAATCCGCGAATCTTTTTTTCGACGTCGAAGCGGCGGTTGTGCACCATGCGGGCAGCCAGATTGACGATTTTGACGCGGTGCCCAAACCGCTCCAGGTATCCGGCGATGCTGGTGAATCCGATCGGGTACATGTCGAAAGCAGAACTGGAGGGAACGACGTCGCTGATAGGCCCGCGAAACTGAATGTTCTTCCTGAAGTCGTAGAAACTCGGCGGGTGCAGTAGGACCAGATCAAATTCCATCGTTCTTGCGTCCTGACTCTTCGAGTACAGAAATGCAATCAATGGAGCAATTCTACTCAGATTGAAACGCAAGGAGCCGCACACGAATGTGCGGCTCCTTGCATGGAACTCGAAAACCGGCTTGAACCAGGAATTTCCATCGGATGTTTTCCGGATGGTTGGGCTGTCGATTCGAGGATCTACTTGACTTCGGGCGTCGTCTTCGCGGTATCCGGTTTCTCGGCGTCATCGGAACTGCCGATGCCCTTGATGCCTTCCTTAAATCCTTTGATGCCTTCGCCAAGGCCTTTGCCCAGGCCGGGCAGTTTGCTCGGTCCAAAGATCAGAAGCGCTACCACCAGAATCACTACCAGATGCCAGGGCTGTAATAGGTCACCCATACGTTGTTCTCCCGCAGGCTTGTCCGTAGCCTGCCTAGTCTACTGAATGGTATTGTCGCACAATCGCGCACCGCTTGTAGCCCAAAGGCGGAACCCGCGTTGTGCCCATGAAAGTGATGATCGCAAGCGTCGGCGGATTCCTGAAGCGGGCTATTGCGTGTCCGCCGCGTCGCGTGTTCCGTCCAGTGGATGCACGGCCGCCAGTCGGCTGCGAATTTGCTCATAAAACTTCCAGACATTTTCCCCATCGCCCATCGTCAGCCGCCGATAGACCTTCAACAAGGGATAGAGCTGCGACCCTGACACCAGCAAGGTGGGCACGGCAGCGTTTCCGCCCGGATATTGGATCAACTCCCATCCTCCATGCCAGTAGCGCCGGACCACCTCACCGAGATAGCCGCCCCACAACTTCACCTGCTCCTCGACGTGATCATTTTCCAGCAGATTCAGGTTGGCACTGACGCTGGCCAGAATGGTCTCGAGCGACTCGAGGCTCTCCTCGGAGTAATCGAGGTCAAATCCAAAGCGGTCGTGCGCGACCTCGACAGCGCGATTGGCGCAACTTTGCATCATTTCGGCGATGGATTTGAATTCGGCCATAGCTCAAGGGTAGCAGTGTGTGGGTGAAACATGGAGCAAAGCGAAAATCTCCGCAGGGCTACCCCATTTTCAATCTATTCCACTATCGGCGACAGCAGGTCATGGCTGTTTCGCCTCCGCCGGCGCTAATTTTCGTCGGTCATGGGAAGCACCGGCAAGGAAACCAGGTCCACCGTCGAGGGATCGTCCCGCAGCTTCAGGTACAAGGTGGTCCCATTGGGCCGCGGAACTTTCATGATGCTGCCGGCAAATCCCAGGGGCACGCTGGTCGGATGCGCAAACTGCGGAGACGCTGCGAACGAATCGATCAGGAACAGGTTTTCGCCGCTGATCGTGCACAATTCCGCGGGATTGGACGGGCAATCTACGTGCTTCAGTTGCGGCAAACGCACCAGGTTCGCCAGCGGCTGCCAATCTCCCGGGACTCCCGCCGCCGATAGAGGACGGAATCGCAGCGGCCCGAAGGCCGAAGAGCCGAAGGCTTTGGCAGGATCCAGCGTGGCGAAAACGGTTTGCGCGTCCTGCAATGTCAGCGAGTTGTTGGCTAGCGTGAGCGAAGTGACGAAACCGCCGTCGGCCGCGCCCACTTCAATCGTCTGGTCTCGCGGAAATTGCGGGGGTGCCACGGACTTTAAAAAGAAGTTGAGATGCCCGTATTGCGGCAAATCATTCTCGTTGCCCAAATGGATAAAAGCGGAGCTACCTCCGGGAGTGACCGCGATGCTCTTGCTCAGCAACTGCACCTGCGGACGCGCGGGAGCAATCGTCACCGGAACATCCAACACGCGCTCATCCTTCAGATGAACGTGGGCTGTCATCGTTGCATCTTCGACAAATACCTTTGAGCCGGCGAGATTCGTCGATGTCTTCAATTGCAGCGCGTCCTCTGTGCCTGTGTGCTTCACTGAGCCAGCATGGAAAATGGTTCCGGCCATTTCAACGGAGGTCACCTCCTGCAGGTGAGTCCCAGTCATCACCGCCTGATCGTCTCCGGCATGCAGAATCAATCCATTCACTACGGCGGATGGTGGATATACGTGAACCGGTACCTTTTCGGTTTTGGTTTGGCCATATTCGGCGACGTTCAGGGTGTAGACGCCTTGCGATGATTTGGTCACGGGCAGATTCACTTCCAGCAGCCTGGGTGGGGTACTGGTAATTGCGGCCTTTTCTACTTTTCCCTGCGGGGTGGCGACCGTAACGCCCTGGACACAAACCACACTGTCCGCTTGCAAATGCAGCGATACCTTGTCGTCTGCGGTCACGGCATTGGTTTCACCGTCCGCAAGCGTCCATTGTTGCGGACGAGAGTTAGTGAAGGCGAAGTCAGGACCGTTCCACGGATCGAATCCCCACTCACCACGCAGTTGACCGGTCACGGTTCCGGAGACGCTCGAAGTCTGCAGCGCGCGGGCATCCACCACAAAGCCGCCGCGCTCGGCATTCGCGGTCGCCGGCAGATCCACAGAATGGCCTGCGGAATCTTGAACGTGCAGCGCCACATCGTGCGCGTAATGAGTGGAAAACACCAGGGGAGCTCCCTCGACGGAGAGCACCAGCCTGGGTCGCTCCAGACAAAGTAGCTCCTCCGGATGGACGGCGCGCAGCATGGGAAAATGCACCGGCGCCACCGGGGGCAAACTCGCCACCATCACGGATTTTGGATTGCTGAAGGAAGGAGGGCTGCTCAGTTTGAGACCAATGGCGCCGTCATCGCTTACAGACAGTGCCGGAATGTACGCATATTGCGCGGTATGCATGCTGCCCATAATGCGCACCATATCCACCACGGCGCCGACATAGGGGCTATACGCGCCGCCACCGGCAGCTGTGGATGCGCTGATTTGATTGATCATGTCGCCAGCCGCGCCGGAGGTGAGAGCAGTGACCATGGACTGGCTTTGGGCGTCATTCAGCACCAGGTTTTCAGAGTTCTGGATCAGGCAGGCTTCCTGTTGGTCGGGGGCCAGCTCGAAACATGCGGAATTGATCTTCAGGTAGAGAGTCCGCGACAGCAACTTGGAGCGCGATTCCAGACGAGTCGGGTCGGTGTTGGATATCTTCTTCACAGCATCGATGTACGCATCCAGGCGCGACCGGGTTAGATCGGCCGCATATAAGTCTTGCGCCGCGCGTACAAAGACTCCCGGACGTGATCGCACGGCCGTCCGGACTGTGGTGAAGCCGCCGCCCGTATCGGGAGCCCAAAAAATCAACGCTTCAAGAGCGCCTTCCGGAACATGAACGTTGACCCCATCTCGTTGTACCTGCGGTTTCCAGGTTTCCACCTTGGTAAACCAATTCTCCGGTGGAGGGTTTAGAGAGCCCCGCAGGAAAACTGGAATCAACAGGTAATGGATCGATTCATTGGCAGGAAGATCGGGGTGAAACCACATTTCGTCGCCGGGTTGCAGGTTTGGAACCTGGGAGATGGGCAGGCTTCTTCCGGCACGGGTGATTGTTATCTCCAGGCGCGGTCCGGGCAGATCAAAAGGGGCCGTCGCAGCGGAAGCAAACGAAGAAACCAAGCCAAGCATCGTAACCGCAGGGAGCCCTGCGCGAAACCATGAGCGCCAATTCATACCTCCTATTCTATGGAATGACGATGAATCCTTCATCCGGTGTACCGAGTTCGACACCAGCAATTTCAAGCAGAGTTGAGTGAAGTCTGCGATGATGGCGGAGACATTTACGATCAGCACGGAGTGGTTTGGGATGGAACGGATACAAAAGCAAGAACTTCTGGACAGCGATCACTGGTCTGGCGCCGAAGTGGCCTGCGCCTTGGCCGCTATTCGGCGAGTGAATCGACTGTATGGTGGACACCGGATGCATAAACGGCTATTTCAGCGCGTATGCTCTAACTCCAATTTGGAGAAGTTGCAGGTTTTGGAAGTCGCGTCCGGGTACGCGGATGTGTTGCAGGCTGCGTCGCTGATGCTGAAAAAACAGAATGTTACCTTGGAAATTTCACTGCTCGATCGCTGCGCCAAACACCTGCCGCAGAGCCATAACTGGCATAAGGATTTGCCCCCTCCCACATTGAGGACCGGCGACGCGCTGAAACTGGAGATGCCGGACAACAGCGTCGACATCGTTTCCTGCTGCTTGTTTCTCCACCACTTAAGCGTCGACGAGGCACGCACTTTCCTTCGCGAAGCCTTGCGGGTTTCCCGCGTCGCTGTATTGATTAACGATGTCGAGAGGAGGCGGGTCAATTATTTTCTTTCCCACGTGCAAAGATTCATGGACCCCAGCCCGCTGTCTCGCCACGACGGGCCGACTTCTGTGCGGCAGGCGTATACCTACCAGGAAATGCAGGATTTGCTGCAGGAAACGCGCTGCAGTTATGAGTTGCAGCGGGGATACCTTTATCGCCTGGGTGCGATAGCGTGGAAACAGGAGACGCAACCCTAGCGCGCATCAACCGTCGAGATCTTTTGCAAACTAGAAAGCGAGCCAATGTTCCGGCTCGCTTTCTGGTGTTCCGGGGAAGGGATTGAAAACCTTCTTTAGCGGGCCGAGGAATGCTTGCCCGGCTTCACTTCAATTTCATTCACCACCTGCTGCACGTTGGGCACATGCTTGGCCAGCCGCTCCGCTTCGCGCTTCTGGGCTGCAGTCTTGACACTGCCCGACAATACGACGGCACCATTCTTCGCCTTGACTGAAATATCCTGATCGTTCAGACTACGGTTCTTCTTCAGGTCTGCCTTGAAGGTGTCTTCAATGGCATTGTCCATGTCGGAATTAGCGGCCTTGGTCGCGTCGGCATTTTGTGGGGGGACCACGGCAATTTCGTCGGCGATGGTGTAGTTGGGTGCAGCCTGCTTGGCCACCGATTCCGCCTGCGCCTTCTGGCTGTCCGACGGCACCGTTCCTGTCAACGTGATCACACCTTTATCCTGATCCTGCGAGACGTGGATGGCGCCCAGATTATTCTGCGTCAGCGAATTATTGACGGCGTCTTTCGAGTCCGGATACTTGGGGTTGCTATTGCACCCCGCGATGACGAGTCCAGCTGCCAAACTCGCAATCGCAAACGCCTTGGTCATGCTTTTTTTATCCTGCTTCATCGTCGTACTCCTCTATCTTTTTGATCTGCTGTATGGGGTTAGCTTTTCCCAGATTGCTTGCATCACTGCGGGAGAGCGGCTTCTGCGAATCGGCGATGTTGCACCGGCAGGCCCCAAGGCATCCTGAGAAAAGATCGACCCGAACGCTTCCGGGCCATTCAGTTAGGTGTTGAATTTGGCATTCTCGTTGCTCCGAAGACCGCAAATTTGATTGTTTTGCTGGTGCTGCAAGAAGCATCGAATCTCTCGCACGCGTGGGAAGCCTCCAATCGTAGACGGAGAATTGAGGCGTTGACGATCGAGATGAAAACTTGCGATTGCTGCCACCGCGCGACTTCACCCGGTTTGAGAGACGGAGACAGCCGCATCCAATTCGCGCTGATAGCGAATTTCATCGACCTCAATGCCCCACACCGTGGCCTTGCGGCGCACGCCATCCGCGGCCCAACCGTCGTTTTGGTAAAAGCGCTCGGCCCGCGCGTTTCCTGTCAGCACCCACAGAATCGCTTTGCGAAATCCGTGTTCGAACATTTGTGTGCGAGCGGCCGAGACCAGGACCACCCCGAGTCCGTGGCCCCAATGTTGCGGGTCGACATAGAGCGCGCATAGCTCGCCATAGCCCGGCATGTCTGAATCTGTCACCGGCATAGTGGTCGCGAATCCACAAACCGCTGCGGTTGTTTGCTTTTCGACCGCTACGATCGTGTGCGGCTTCAACGGATCGCGAGTCGCAAAATCGTACTTGGCGGCGCGATCTTCAGGGCGAAGCCGATTCAGGTAATCCTCAGGAAGAATGTTGCGATAAGCCGCCTGCCATGAGCGCACATGCACCCCAGCCACAGCCATTGCATCCTCAGGTTGAGCGGGACGAAGCAGCATGTCCGAGTATGGCATA
>JAJXZK010000138.1 GCA_021780095.1 Acidobacteriota bacterium
GGAACGCCGCGAAAAGATGCGATCCATTCCGGGCGACGCCCTCATGCATTGCGCGAGTAAAGGCCTTTAGTGACCAGAGGCCAATTCCGGTCTTCGGGTCCGGCGTGATATTGGTGCCGTAGACTACTCCGAAGGGGGTATTCACCCCATATCCGCCGGCAAACGGTTGTCCACCCGGTCGAATGTGGCACGACACACAATGTCCGGCTGCGGAGAGAGACTCCCCCTTCGCAACGGACTCAGCACTGAAGCTGGCTGGGTTCGGACGGCGCTCAAGCGGAGCGATTGCCGGTCGCCACGCAAGAATGCAGAATCCCACCAGTCCGATGAGGGCTATGGCAACAGCCGCGATTGCGATTCTGCGAATCATGGCGTCCTACTCTGATCTTGGTATCGCCGCTCGAAAGCTGCGACCGTTCGCCACACCAAGGACAATGAGCCAGCAAGAAAGACCACCAACATCGGACCGCATTTTCCCAGTCCGTGAATCAATGGCCCTCATCTTATACCCGCTTCCATCGGAATGTATATTCATTCTGCCCCTGGTCTTACAGCAAACGAGTGCGAATACCGTTGGCTGGGTCCTATACTGATCCTGCCCGTGCCGCAGAAACATCTGGACTCCAACCCGGCATCGCAAAGCCTGTAAGGAAGTTCGCCAGCATCGCCATTTGGCATCAAAGTTTCAGAGGTAAAAAAGAAAAGGAGCCCTACACCATGTCCCAGGCAACGTACGAGATTGACCCAACCCATTCCTCCGTACATTTCAGCGTCCGTCATATGATGGTGTCGAATGTGCGCGGTGAATTCACAAAGGTTTCCGGCGCGATAAAGTTCGATCCCGAGAATCCCGCAAATTCCTCTCTGGACGCGACGATCGATGCCGCTTCCATCAACACCCGCGACGCCCAGCGCGATACTCATCTAAAAAGTGCCGACTTTCTGGATGTTGAAAAGTTCCCGACGTTGACCTTTCACAGCAAGAAGATCGCACCACAGCGAGATGGAGGGAAAGTGACTGGAGATCTGACGATCCACGGCGTGACCCGCGAAATCATGCTCGATGTGGAAGGCCCTACGGCAGAAGTAAAAGATCCCTGGGGGAAACAACGAATGGGAGCTTCCGCAACGACCAAGATATCCCGGAAGGATTTCGGTCTTGTATGGAACGCAGCTTTGGAAACAGGTGGAGTGATGGTCGGAGATGAGGTCAAGATCACGATCGATGTGGAGTTTGTCCGTGCATGAGCGCCCGATGCGAAGCTACTAGCAATCTTGGTATCGGGTCAGTTCGATCTCTCCGATAATACGTCCTGAACGTGCCGACACCCAAAGCGATTGCCTTGGAATCTCCGGCGTTGGCTGTCGCACACTCGGAGTTGGGGGATGCACCTCCAAGGCACTTGTCTTAGAGATGGAAGACGCAAGTTCTTCTCCGAGTCCTTCCGCATCATTTGTGTAGATGCGCGCATCGTTCGAGGCGCGTGAAATTGCGATGTAGGCCAGGCGGATGTTGATGAGATTGCGGTTCGAGTCCGTATCGAAATTGGTTAAAACACGCTCGGAATTTCGCAGTCGTCCCTACCTATCAGCAGGAAGTCCGATTCTTGTTTCTCACTCGAATTTAGGCAGAGCGACACGATCTTTGAACACAAACGCTCGCCGCCTTACGGACCATTACCGGACGATCCCGAAAACGATGGAAAGATGTCCTTACGATGGGTCTGGCGGTACCATTCGATCATGAGCAAAAAGATTCGCTGGGGAGTTCTCAGTACCGCCGCCATCGGCCTCAAAAAAGTCATCCCTGCCATGCAACAGGGACAATACACTCACATTGCGGCGATCGCATCTCGTGATCTTGCCAAGGCTCAAGAAGCAGCAACTGCTCTGGGCATTCCCAGGGCTTACGGCTCATACCGGGAGCTTCTTGCCGACCCCGAAATAGACGCGATCTACAATCCCCTTCCTAACCAGCTCCACGTCCCTTGGACAATCAAAGCCGCAGAAGCCGGGAAACACGTCCTCTGTGAGAAGCCTCTCAGCCTGACCGTCGCTGAGGCCAGAACCCTGCTCGCAGTTCGCGCCCGCACCGGGGTCAAGATCGGGGAAGCCTTCATGATCCGCTGCCACCCACAATGGCTTCGGCTCCGCGAACTCCTTGACGAAGGTCGCATCGGCCCGCTGCGCTCCGTCATGGGTTTCTTCAGCTACTTCAATATCGACCCATCGAACATCCGCAACCAAATTGACACCGGCGGAGGTTCCCTCATGGACATCGGTTGCTATCTCATCCACGGATCACGCTATGGATTTGCGCAGGAGCCCAGCCGAGTGGTTGCCTGTATCGATCGAGATCCCCACATGCAAACGGATCGCCTCGTGTCGGCGATTCTGGTGTTCCCTGGCGGTCAGTCCATCTTTACCTGCGGGACGCAACTGGTTCCGTACCAGCGCATTCAGTTCTTCGGAACCCGTGGACGCATTGAAATTGAGATCCCTTTCAATGCGCCTCCAGACCGGCCCACACGTCTTTTCATTGATGACGGCGGTGATCTCTTCGGCGGCGACATCACAACCGAGACGTTCCCTGTATGCGATCAGTACACGCTGCAGGGTGATGCATTTTCTAAGGCCGTTCTGGAAAACACCGAATTGCCCGTGCCGCTTGAAGATGCAATCAAGAATATGGCGGTGATTGAAGCCCTCTTCAAATCTGCCGACTCAGACAGCTGGCAGTCCCCACAACAATGAATGGTTCACCTATTCCTGCGAAGTCATGAGTTGCTCAAACCGGGTACTGATATCCCTGTTAATGGCCGCCGGGCGGTAAAGGTCAATTCGCGTGTCTGACAGCCCGACGAGTTAACCGGAGTACGCGGCTTATTTGCGATTGGTCTGTGAGGCGATCTTCGCCCAGCGTGCCTTTTGCCCCGCTGCAGGCGCGATATTTGGGCGTCGATTTCTGCAAGCCAACTGCGGGGCGTGGGGGAAGATTATATTCGGTGTTTGTAGTTGGGTACCTCCTTCCATCAAAAGACACTTTCAAGCGCGATGCCCGAAAACGCTCCCTGGCTATTAACCGGGAGATGAGAGACGTTCTACTCCCCTTGCTGCATGCGTCAAAATGCAAACACGTCTTTACGGCCTTGACCGATGCCCGGCTACCCCTTAACGTAGAAACGTTGGGAGGACAGTTGCGAGATATGAAGCGCAGGACTCAATTTGATCCCGATGCGGCCTTCACGCGCCTAGACATTCCTTTCTCACCGAAATGGGTAAGAACGTGGATGTTTTCACTCTGAAGCGGATCGCCGGGCGCATCGATCTCGACCACCCAGAGGTACGTTCACCCGCAAAAGGATGCAATCCGTGAAGCTTTTGTTCGCAACGCGGTCAAAGATGCGCGGTCACCACAAAAACCACCCCAGACTCTTTATGAATTTGAGGACCTCCTTGTAAGTGTTTGATTCTATTTTGCGAAAGTGGCGGAATTGGCAGACGCACCAGACTTAGGATCTGGCGGGTAAAACCGTGGGGGTTCAAGTCCCCCCTTTCGCACCAACTCTAAAGGCCGAGCAAACAACCGACCTTTTTTCGCCTCGCCTGATTTGTGCATACGCAGAGAGAAGGCGCATTTTGAGCAGCAGCCCAACAACAAGAGCGCAAAGACGTTCTGAGCAGGTCCATGCAGGTGAGAATCAGCAGCAGCGAAGCAACAACGAAAACTAAGAGCGTATTCCGCGATTTCTCCTCGTGATGGGGCGCTCAGGAATTCGCCTGAAGTGCGATCTCCACTTGGGAGAGCGACGGTGCAGTAGGGCGATCCTTTTGGCAGCAGCCTTGGCAGTGGGATTTCTAGCGGTGATGTCAGTCGGCGCGCAGGGGACATCGGTACCCTCGGCGGTTTTGACCGGCGTGGTTCGCACCACAACTGGCGCACCTGTGGCTGGCGGGACGGTGACCGTCATCGCCGCAGGAGCCAGGCAGAAACGCCACAGCGGGGTCACCCGAGCTGATGGCCGTTTCACGCTTGAGGCGACTGCCCCGGGGAGATACGACGTCACGGTCCAACCGCCGGGCCGGCCCTGGACAGCGTCGTCCGCAGTGAATGTTGGGGGATCCTCAGTCGTCCTCACGGTTTCCGACCAGAACACGCTTGCGGTAACAATTGACTCAGAGGCTCCCGCGCCGGTGGTTCCGAGTGCCAATCCAAGCGCAACCACGGACGCGACAGGAGCGACCGGCGGCGAAAAGCTGTCGAGCCAGTCTGTCAGCCAGCTGCCTCTTAATGGCCGCGACTTCAGCACACTGCTACTTCTGGCAGCCGGAACCATGACCGATGTCAACGGCGCGACCAACTTCACGCAGCAATTCGCCATCAACGGGCAGCGGGGCGTGGAGGCGGTATTCGCGATGGACGGCGCAGATATCAGTGACCCGGAGATGGGCGGAAGCACGTTCACAAATTTCAACGTGGACGCGATCCAGGAACTGCAGTCGAGTACCGGATGGATGCCGGCAGAGATTGGTCGAGGAGCAGCGGGTTTCACCAACATCGTCACTCGATCCGGCAGCAGCGGCTTTCACGGCTCGTTTTTTGAATTCCTGCGCAACTCGGCGCTCGACGCGCGGAATTACTTTGACCATCCGTCCATCGCGGAGCCGGGCAGAATCCCGCCCTTTCGCCGGAATGAATTTGGATTCACAAATGGTGGGCCGGTGCTGCTGCCGCATCTCTATGACGGTCGCGGTCGAACCTTTTACTTCGGGGAGTATCAGGGCTTCCGGCAGGTGCTGGGAACAACCCAGGTGCTGGCAGTACCGACGGCCGCGGAACGCGTGGGCCAGGATACGATCACATACCCGGATGGCAGCACAGACACGCTCCATGTGCCGGTTAACCCGCAGATCGCCTCGGTGCTTGTGCGCTATCCCTTGCCGAACAATCCGACGGGCGCCTATGGAGAGCGTACCTACGCAGCGCCCTCCAACGTGGCGACGAATGCCGATCAATTCTCGATTCGCATCGATCAGAAACTGGGCGCGAAGGGCCAATTTCTGGGCCGGTTTACCTACGACAATTTGATGGGACCGACCACCAATCCGGATCAGACATTGCTCGATCCGAGTTTTGGCGTGCAGTATATGGACCGCCAGCGCAATGTGGCGTTCACATATACCCGCACGGTATCGCCGCGGCTCTTGTGGTCGGCGTCCTTGAGCATCACGCGGACCACGCCATCCTTTCCCACGCCGAACCACACTCAGGCAGCGCTGAAGTTCACGGATGGTTTGTTCGAGCCGTTCAATGCAGCCGCAGGCTCGGTGATGTCATCGTTTGGGAATCTCTTTCAAGGACAACTCAACTTCGCGTGGATATCCGGGCGGCATGCGATGAAGTGGGGCGGCGAGGCACGGCTCAATCGCGACACGACCTATTTCGGAACCAGCCCCAACGGGGAGTACGACTTCGGTGGCGGCACGGTGTATTCGCCCACCTTCATCCCCTCCGCCAGCGGACGGCATGACGTGCAGCCGGGAGATCCGCTGCCGGATACTCTGAGCAGTCTTCTCGTCGGGTATCCGTATGGCTATACCATCGCCGTCGCCCCGCCCTACTTTTCAAATGGGCCTCACATTGGGCCGGCCGCGATCAGCCGTAATGACGTGAACGTGTATATGCAGGACACGTGGAAGATCAACGAGCATTGGGCTCTCGATTATGGACTTCGCTATGAGGTGTACACGCCGATCACGGAGCGGGCGCACCGAACCTCGAGCTTTCTGAATCCGTACCCACCTGCTGGCGTGGGACAGGAGTATGTGATCAATCCGCAGCCGGCCTACCAAAGTGGATGGAACGGCTGGGGACCGCGCGTTCAGATCGATTGGAACGCGCCGGGCCACGTTCGGGTGCACGCGGGTGGCGCAATCACGGTCATTCCGCCGAACCTCTGGCAGGATAATTTCCTGACTGGCTCGACGCCATTCAGCGTCTATCCGCGCGTCAATGCGGCGAAGGGCGGGGAGATTGCGTACGGATTCCAAATCACACCGGATGAACTTCCCAGAACCTATACGCCGCAGGGCCAGGACGTGTTTGCGAGCGGAGATCCCAAGAAAGTGCCCGCCAACACGGTGATGGATGTCGATCGCTACCAGCAGGATCTGGCAGCGCTGGCACCAGGTCACCAGCTTTCCTTGCTCACACTGGAAGCGGTCGATCGGCGCTTCGGAAACGGATTTCTGCAATCCTGGACGCTCGGAGTGGAGCGCACGTTTGCTGGGCTCACGGCAGATGCGGCCTATGTGGGCACAGAGTCATTCCGCCTACCGCGCATATCGTACCCGAATGCTTACCCTGGAGCCGAGGCCGGCTTTGCGCCGTTCACGAATTTTAACAGCGGTGGCGCCGTGACCGGTGGCTTCGGCTTCGAGTCCGTGATTACCGATACAGCACACTCGTCCTATAACGCATTACAGACGTCGCTGGCTGGTCAGGTTGGCCATGTTGGTCCGGCCTTACAGGCTGGTTATACATGGAGTAAGTCGATCGACGATGTTAGCGGCATTCTGGGCGGCACGGGCTCGGCCGGCGCCGTGGTCCTCTTCAGTCCGCAGAACCCATTCGACACTCATGCGGAGAGAGGTCCATCGAATTTCGACGTGACGCACGCCTTTACTGTGAGCGCGGCGCAGGATTTACGCCTCGAGCGTCTGGAACCTTTTCCTTCGGGTGCGCGCGTACTGACAAAAGGCTGGGAGTTGCTGTGCATCTCGACCGTCACAAGCGGAGCGCCATTCACGGTCTATTCAGGTATCCAGCAGACGGGCTACGGTACGATTGGCGCCGACCGTCCGGATCAGATCGGCAAACCGGACCTTTCCACGGCCCACAGCGCAACGCGCCGCAGGGAGGATTATTTCGGCCGCGGCACGAACAACGCCAGCTTCTTTTCCATCCCCGTTGGGATTTCTGGAGGCTCCGGGCCAAACTCCGGGCGCTTCGGAACGCTGGGCCGCAACACCTTCCGTGGGCCGGCTTACTACGACTTTGACTACGCACTCATCAAGACAACTCCCATCGGGCGCCGACGGAGCGGTCTCGAGCGGGCGGACCTGCAGTTCCGCGGAGAGTTCTTCAACGTCTTCAACATCGTTAATATGGGACTGCCGGCGAACACCCTCAAGGGTTCCGGATTTGGCGTCATCAGCAAAACCGCCGGAACATCCCGACAGATTCAGTTTTCACTCAAGCTTATCTACTGACGCAAGCGCAGAAGCAACGTGGCCGAGTTTCCCAGCTATATGAATCAACTCATCGGCGAAGATCGATTCGTTCTGGACTAGAGATAGTCCAGGAAGATCTCCCAGTGGAATGGGTGAGCGCCCGCGATGGCGACCCATCTATACGTATTTGCTGAAGTTGACTCCAGGTTCCAAGTCACCCTCTGTGCCCGCGTCGGCCGCAAAGGGAAAGTCGAATCTCGACCGGCGCCGCGAATGAAGTATGCGCTGAGTTGCCGAGTGACTTCATCCCTTCCTCCCGGAAATATCCTCGGTTCAATTGATAATCGATCGCCACAAAATCGGCTCTGAGCCTTTAATATTGCGTGCGCCATCCGCGGTCGGCACAGTAGAATCAGGCTTAATCTACCGGCTACGCAAAGTTATCGGCATTTCTCCTGGCTTGCCCAGTGGTTCGAGTGGCAATGTTCCACAAGAGACCCACCATGAAGAAAGCAGCATTTCTTATCGCTTTGTCCGTTGCGATGAGACTTCATCGCGATTAGTGGGGTCCACCACCGTCATGGCCGCCGCCACCGGGATGTTCTCCGCCCCAACTTGGATGGCCGCCGCTCGGCTGGCCACCTTTGTTGTACTGGGGATGACCGTTCGAGTTTCCCTTATAGTTGAACTGATTCGGTCTCGGCTGCGAACCATTTCGGTTGTAGTTCTGCGCAGCATTCCCGCGGTATTGCTGGTTTCCGTGGTTTTGCTGCTGGTTGCCACGGTTTTGCTGCCGGTTGCCCTGATATTGCCGGATGCTACGGTTTTGCTGCTGGTTGCTACGGTTTTGCTGCTGGTTGCCGCGATACTGCTGATTGCCCCGATACTGCTGTCCGCCATGGTTCAAGTTGCCGCCGCGGTTGTAGCTGTCATTGTGGTTGTAATACGATCCTCGGCTTCCCGGATAACCGTGGGGACTGCCCGGCCGATTGTAGCCGCGATTGTAGACGGTGCGGCTACGGGTGTAGTACCGGTCGTGTCCGTAGTAAATGGCTCGGTCATCCCAGTCAGGATGCCAGTTATGCCAGCCCCATCCCCAGTGCGACCATAATCCAATTCCAATTCCGACACCAAAGCCGATGGCGAGCCCGCTGCCGAAGTACACGCCGGGAGGGGGCCCGTAATAATAGCCCGGAAAGACGCCAATCGGAGTCCCGTACACGCCCCATGGATTGTAAACCGGGACGTACACGATCTCAGGATTCGCAGGTGCGATGATGATGTTGCCACCGTAATTGGAAACAACTTGCTGCGGCGTGTCCTGGAGCGTTCCCGCAGCCTGGGCCCGGGCGCGCATGGATTGCACCGCCGACATCACATCCTCCGGCTGGTTGTAGTAGGCGTTGCCCAGATCGGTCGTCCACTGAATGTTTCTATCCATCTGGGCTAGCACCGACGGGAAGGCCACCAGCGCTTTGACGCTGGGATCCCAGTTTTGCTGGTTTGCGGCGGCCGCTAATTGATCTGGCGGCATATTCCCCTGCCACTGAACCCAGCGATCCGCTTCCACCACCTGGGTCGGATAGGTGGAGGCTGCCAGAACCTGCGCCACCAGCGCGTCTGGATACAGCGCGATCGGCGCGACCATTTGCCCCAGCTCTTCCGGGCTTAGGGGTTGTTCCTGGGGCACACCCTGATCAGGCGGCGGCGCACTTTGGTCCTCTGGCGGCGCACCTTGATCCTGCGGGGCGTATTGATCTTGTGAAACATTTTGATCTGGGGGAGGAGGCGGGGGCGGCGCTCCATTGTATTGCTCCTGTTGCGAAGGAGCTGTCTGCGCAAACAACAGCGCGCCCTGCCCCATGGGAACGATGAGTACAACGAGGACCAGAGCGAAGACCTGCCGGGTCACAAACGCTACACCCCCGATGCCCTTCTTCCAGCGGGAGGGAGATAGCGGCAGCGTGCCGGTTAGACCCTGCAGGAATGTGGTCATCGGAGAAATATCGTGCTTTCTGGTGGATTTCATGTTCCCTCTCTAGCTGAAGGCAAACTGCCTTGCGGAATCCATACATGGACCCGTACAGATGACGCAAAACACTCAACCAGGTGACTGGTATGGATGGTAACCCCTGTACAGCCCGATAGTTGTTTTCAGAAAATTGTATTGATTTCAATACCCCTTGCGCCCGGCTTGGCCAGAAAGAGAGGGCGGGGATTCTCCAACCGATTCTCTGTTAGCGCTGAGAATCCCTCACAGTTTGATGCAGCCTGCAACGGTGCACTCGCGATACCCTTGTTGCATGAGTCAGCCAATGCATTCTTCTCCGAATATCAACATTGTTCAGGCGCAGGATTATCGGGATGGTTATGCCAACAGCGTGCAGGTACGAGCCAGCGTGTGGGACTTTATGTTGATCTTCGGTGCCGCCCGCCAGGATTCGCCCGATGAAGTGGTCCTGCGAAATTTTCAGGGAATCTATTTAAGTCCGCAACAGGCCAAAGCGCTATGGAACCTGTTGGGACAGAACCTTGCGCAATATGAGCAGGCCTTTGGCTCCATCAACCTGGAGCCGACGCAAGCGTTTCCGGCGGCGGGACCCGGCAACGGTCCGATACACTAAACCCGGATTGGTGCGAGTCAGCTACTGGAAGGTTCCCCCGATGTACCCTTTCGATTTGTCAGGAGCGATGATTTGCCGGCCTCGAATCCGCCATTGAAATCCGCGCGTGTCGCACGGCCGCATTCGCTGCTGCAACAATTTCTGCTGCGGGAACATCGCGATGAGCCTGTTGCGAATTGGATGATTTTTCCTGTCATCTACGCTTTCGTCTTGCTGACTCATTTGCCGCTGCTGCGGCTGCCCTATTTCTGGGATGAGGCGGGCTACTACATTCCTGCGGCATATGATTTTTTTCGCGCCGGTTCGCTGATTCCATATTCGACGCTGACCAACGCCCATCCGCCACTGCCGGCAATCTATTTGGCCACCTGGTGGAAGGTCTCCGGTTTTACCCCCGTGGTGACGCGCCTGGCGACATGCCTGGTGGCTGCGTTCGCGTTGACGGCGGTTTTTGCGCTGGTGCGCCGCTTGATGAATACCACAGTGGCTGTTGCAACCACCTTGCTGACCGCGCTCTATCCCGTGTGGTTTACGCAGAGCACGCTGGCGCAGGCGGACATCTATGCCGCCGCTGGCACCATGTGGGCGCTGGTCTACGCATTGGACGAGTTGCCTTCCGCTCGGCGTGGTTGGATCGCGGCGCTTTGTTTCTCGCTGGCCGCCTTGTCGAAAGAAACCGCCATTGTGATGCCGCTGACCCTGGCTGCGTGGCATGGGTGGGAGACACGCCGCAAGCCTGCACAATCCCGTGGACATTGGCGCGCCGCGATGCAGTTTACCTTGCCCGCACTGCCGTTGTGCGGTTGGTATGCCTACCACTTTCATAAGACCGGGTATATCTTCGGTAATCCGCAGTATGTGCGTTACAACGCCGTGCTGACCCTGCACTTGGTCCGCTTTTTTCTGGCGCTGGGGCAGCGGCTGATGCAAGTCACCATCTACATGAATCTTTTCGTGCCCATCTTATGTATGGTGGCTGCGATGTTTTTGCCGGCGCTCCGCCGGGCCGATGGCAGCAAGCGTCCGCGAGTTTCCTGGAATGTGCAGGCGCAGATCGGATTGCTGCTGCTGGTCAACCTGCTATTTTTTTCAATCGCCGGGGGCGCCGTGTTGGCGCGCTATTTGCTGCCACTGTATCCGCTGATTTTGCTTCTCTGCGTTTCCACGTGGAGGCGGCGCGTAGAGCAGTGGCCGTGGATTGTCGCGCTGAGTACCGTTGCGTTTCTCGCCGGGTTGTTCGTCAATCCTCCTTACCGATTTACGCCGGAAGATAACCTGACCTATCGCAGTCTGATCATTATGCAGCAGCAGGCGATTGTTCAGGTGATTCATCGCGCCCCGGGTGGCACCGTTCTGACGGCGTGGCCCGCGACCGATGAGTTGCGCAGGCCCGAGCTGGGATATGTTCGTAAGCCGGTGCATGTGGTGGCGATCGATAATTTTTCGTTGCCCCAGATCGAAACCGCCTCGCAATTGCACAATTACGATGCAGCCTTGGTGTTTGCCACGAAGTATGAGCTGCCGAACTCACTCCGATGGACCCATTTTGGCGATGAACAGTGGAATAAGGAATACTTTGGCTACCATTACGATCTGCCCCCTACACTGATTGCGAAATTGCTGCACGGAGATGTAATTTGGCTGGCAAAGACGCGAGGATTGTGGACTGCCGTGCTGCTGTTCAATCGACCGCAACGAGTCAGCGTCCCTGCGACGGTCGCGCCACTCAAGACCTGGGCCGCGAGCCGCACGTCGCGCAACCCTTGAAGTCCGGAGTTTCCCGCTGAATGTATGCTGAACTCTAGTATCACGAGTGTCGTGAAGAAAACCGGAACGATGATTGTTCTTCCAATGTGGCGGGGATTGATTGTTTGCGTGCTGGTCGCGCTGGCGGGGTTGCCCTCGCTGGCGCAATCCGAAGCGGCCAACGAAAGCGACTGGGACGGGCACGTGGTATGGGTGCTTCCATTTGAAAATAATTCCTCGCAGCCGGGCCTGGACTGGATTGGAGCTTCCTTCCCGGACATTCTGAATTCGCGTCTGAGTTCCGCCGGTTTTCTGACCCTCCGCCGCGAAGATCGCCGCTACGCTATGCAGCACCTTGGGTTGCCTGCGGATTTTCATCCAACCCAGGCGACAGCCTATCGCATTGCGCAAACACTCGATGCGGATTATGTGGTCTTCGGAAATTACACGGTCGCGAACGGGCGTATTCAAGCGTCGGCGCGGATTCTGGATATGCACGGGCCCAGCATGGGCACTACGCTGCAACAGGAAGGCAACCTGGATCAGCTGATCAACATTGAAGACGAACTGGCCTGGAAGACGGCCATGCAGATTGATCCCAAACTGAATTTGGAGGAGCAGACGTTTCTCGCAGCCAGTCGCAATCTTCGCCTGGATGCTTTCGAAAATTACATTCGCGGATTGGTAGAGCCGGGGATTGAAGAGCGTATCGGGCATTTGACAAAAGCGGTGCAGCTGAGTCCGGGCTATGTTCAGGCATGGTTTGCGCTCGGCCTTGCGTACTTTGACAACCAGCAGTATGACCAGGCGCAGCCCGCGTTCGCCAAGGTGCCGAAGGGAGGGCGTCTGTCGTTGGAGGCCATGTTCTACTCCGGCCTCAGCGATCTGTACACGGGGAACTATGCCAGCGCGCAGACTTCGTTCGCCTCAATCGCTTCTGTGCTGCCCCTGCCGGAGGTGTTGAACAACGAGGGCATTGCGTTCAATCGGCGCGGACAGAACGGCACCGCCTTTTTCAAACGCGTGGTCGAGATGGATCCGCAAACAGCGGATTACTGGTTCAACCTGGCAGTCTCTGAGCGCCGACAAAGGAACTATGCGGCCGCGCTGAATGCGGTGGCGCGCTGCCTGACCCTCCACCCGCAAGATGAAGAAGCGCAGAACCTGCGCAAGAACCTGACGATGCTCAAGAGTGGCCAGCTCACGGACACTCCTGCAAAGCCTGCAGCCGCGAAGATCAATATCAAAACCGCGGATCAGGCCGCGTCGGACGCAGTCGACGATCAAGCGAACTCGGATGAGGTCGCAAAAGATAAGCCGGATGCGCAGAACACGCAGAGCGGCTCTGGTGCCACCGCTGCGCCGGCAGGCTCAGACGCGACCAGCCCAGACTACGAGCCGCTGGAACGCATCGCGCGCACCTACGACGAAAGCTCATTGCGACAGGGTGCATTTGCATTGGAGCAAATGAATGCGATGAAGCTGCGCTCTATGCCGCCCGCCGGACGCGCGCAGCGATTGTGCCAGCAGGGAAGAACCTACGTGAATGACGGTTTGCTGCTGGAGGCAGAACGTCAGTTTCAGCTGGCTCTGGCCGCAGATCCCAACAGCGCAGCGGCCTATGCTGGTTTGGCGGAAGTGCACGAATACGCGGGCAGCATAGCAATCGCGCACCAGGAAGCGACCAAGTCTCTCCGACTGAAACCCAACGCCGCTGCCTACATGGTGCTGGCGCGCATTGCGTTAAGCCAGCATGCGTTGCCTGATGCGCGCAACAATATCGATAGTGCTCTGCGGCTTGAACCGAACAATACTGCGGCCCAGGGAATCCTGCAGGCGATTCAGGCGCAGCAAGATCAAACGAAGTAGTGTGTGGGAGCGTGATCGACATGCACACAGCACGAAAATCTCTATCCAATTTCCTTCGCTGGGCGCGGTTCGGATGCGTCTCTCCAGTCAAATTCCTGGTCTTCGCTTGTCTTGTTTTCAAGCTAACGGCGAATGCGGCGGAGTCGCGGCCAGTGGTGGTCGAATTGCTGCTGCATGATACGGTGCAACCGATCAGTGCCGCCTATTTGAAGCGCGGATTGCGCCATGCCGTGGACATTCATGCGCAGGCAGTGTTAGTCGAACTAGGCACTCCGGGCGGGCTGCTTACCTCAACTCGCGTCATGGTCACCGCGATCGAGCAATCTGAAGTTCCGGTCATCGTGTATGTTGCTCCTTCGGGCAGCCGCGCCGCTTCTGCAGGATTTTTCATCCTGGAATCTGCCGATGTTGCGGCCATGGCTCCCGGTACCAACACAGGAGCCTCGCATCCGATTCTGGAAGGCCAGAAAATGGATCCGATTCTGAAACAGAAGATCGAAAACGATGCCATGGCCTTCCTCCGCTCGTACGTTTCGCGCAGAGGCCGCAATGTGCAGGCGGCTCAGGATGCGGTACTGAATTCCAAATCGTATACCGATCAGGAATCGCTCAACCTGAAGTTGATTGATGTCATCTCGCCGGACATTCCCTCGCTGCTGAACCATTTAAATGGCACTACGGTCACACGCTTCAACGGCGCCAAGCAGGTGTTGCACACCCAGGATGCGAATGTCGAGGTGATGCCGCCAAGCACGAGAGAACGGATTCTCAGCGCGCTGACCGACCCAAATCTGGCGGTGCTGCTGCTGATTCTCGGCGGTCTGCTGATCTATCTGGAATTCAATGCGCCGGGCACGATCGTTCCTGGCGCGCTGGGAACTCTGCTCGTGTTGATTTCTCTCTTCGCCCTGAATCTGCTGCCGCTAGAGTACACGGCGGTTGGATTTCTCATCGGCGCGCTCGTCCTGTTCGTGCTCGACATAAAATTTACAACGCACGGAATTCTCGGACTGGCTGCGATCGGTTGCCTTGTGTTCGGCCTGCTGACGCTGGTGAATGGCCCCATCCCCGAGATGCGCGTGCGGCTAGGAACAGCTCTCGGTGCGGGCATTGGATTCGGCTTGATTACGATTTTTCTCACCACCATCGCGGTGCGTGCTCGTCGGTATAAAGTTCAGACGGGTGGAGAGGCGCTTCTAGGCACGGTCGCGGTGGCGCAAACCGCGTTAGATCCGAACGGACAGGTGCTGGTGCGCGGGGAACTTTGGCAAGCGCATTCCCGCGATGTGATCGCCGCCGGCGAACCTGTTCTCATCCGCGACCGCAACGGACTTCTGCTGGAAGTTGAACGTGACCTCCGAGGTTCCTGAATTCCGTTTCGCGCCCGTTTGGCGCGCCGTCCATGCTATACAACCTAAGGCGAGTGTTCCATGCTCGGGGAGAGTTGAACATGCCATCCACAGCAGTTTTGGTCGTCATTGTTATTGTGGCTTTCTACATTTTCAGTTCCATAAAGATCTTGAAAGAGTATGAGCGTGGCGTGATCTTCCGCCTCGGCCGTCTGCTTAGTTCTCCGAAAGGTCCTGGAATCGCGCTAGTATTTCGCCCGTTCGATCAGATTGTTCGCATCTCCCTTCGCCAGGAAGCGATGGAAGTTCCCGCGCAGGACATTATCACCCGCGATAACGTCACGCTGAAAGTGAATGCTGTCATAACGCTCCGCGTCATCGATGCCGCCAAGGCGGTGGTGGAGGTTTCGAATTACGTATATCAGACGTCGCAGTTTGCACAGACCAC
>JAJXZK010000161.1 GCA_021780095.1 Acidobacteriota bacterium
CCGGCCGCAGGTTGAGCAGGCCCGCGCCCGCTACGAAGCGGCGAGAGAGAAACGCTCTGAAGTGGAAGTCGCACAGGCTCGCGCCGAGTCTGACCGCGACCATCACGCCCAGCAATGCCGCGAATCGCTCCAGCAGGAACCCGAAGCGTTGCTGGCTGACCTGGCCAAAGAAGCCCTGCTCACCAACGAGGCGCTGGAGGCTGCCGAAGAGGAAGTCCGCCAGATCAAGAAGAAGATCGAAAATCTGGGTCCGCTCAACATGATGGCGCTTGAGGAATTGAGAGAGGCCGAGGAACGCTACGAATTCCTAGAAAGCCAGCGGCAGGACCTGCTGGCTTCCATTGAAGACACCGCGCAGGCCATCAAGGAAATCGACCGGCTTTCGCGCATGCAGTTTATGGAAGCGTTCAAGGCCATCAACGCCAACTTTGCGGAATCGTTCCGCACGCTGTTCGGCGGCGGCATCGGCCAGTTGCGGCTGACCGACGAGGAAGATCCCGACAGCGGGCTCGACATTGTGGCCCAGCCGCCCGGCAAGCGCCTGCAGAACATTCTGCTGCTCTCCGGCGGCGAAAAAGCGCTAGCCGCGCTGGCCCTGCTGATCGCAATCTTCCGTTATACGCCAAGCCCCTTCTGCGTGCTGGACGAAGTGGATGCGCCGCTCGACGATACCAACGTGGGCCGCTTCACGCGCATGATCGAGAAGATGAGCTCGGCGACACAGTTCATCCTGATCACCCACAACAAAGCCACCATGGAAATCGCTCGCGCCATCTACGGCGTCACCATGGAAGAACCCGGCGTTTCGAAACTGATTTCCGTTCAACTGGAAGAGTTCGTAGAAGAGCCGGAAGCCGTGCCGGCGTAATCATTGCCAGCGAGGGTTGTAATGGTGGCATCGGACAGCTCCTTGCTGTCCGTGGTGTTTTCCAATTCGAAGAGCTCGCAGTCAGGAAATCACTGATTGCGGCTGCCAACTAGCGCAACTCCGTAACCTGACCTTCTTTCAACCTGCTGAGCTTGACAGTCACCGGTTGCAAGTCCGGCCATGAATCCACCTGAATTCTGTCGGGCGCAACAATCGAGAAAATGCGATCCGCTGTGTAGGCTTTCAGTCGGTAAAAGCGGTGCGTCTTGCGACTCCAGAACACAACCGGAGCGTACAGGGGTGAATGGCCGCCGGAATTGCTCATTTGGCATACGAAAAACTGGGAGTCGGGCGTCCATTGCGCTCCGACGACGCCATACCCATGCTCGCCGTCCCGAGACGAAAAATCATGCATACTGATCTGCGTACCGCCGGGACGTACAATCGAAATTCGGCTTTCACGCTCCTCAAATCCTCTCTTCTCGTCCGCAGGAGCCACGACAGCCACAAACTTGCCGTCGGGCGACTTGAACTCCTTCTGTATTCGCTCCGCAGGAGCGTAGCCAGGCAGAACCATAGCTGCCGCGAGAACCGCTGGAG
This sequence comes from Acidobacteriota bacterium, assembly GCA_021780095.1. The sequence goes on from JAJXZK010000161.1 coordinate 1,469, forward strand.
CCAACAATCGTCGAATCCGCAATGACGATCTAAGTGTTCCGGCTGGCGAACGCATAAGTAGATGTTCCATTCTCAGAAAAACACACAGTCGGAAAAGCGCTGACGGTGGCTACCCTCTGCCAGATTCCTCCCCGGCTTTTGGATTGGCTTTTTCGGCCGGTGTGATGAGAGCCATCTATGCAAGGGCCGCTATCAGAACGTCTCGCATTTCTTCCGGGCTCAGTTGGACAGGATTCCCTTTGGTGCTGCTGGCGCATGAGGCTTTTTCCACCAGCACGGATATGTTCTCTGTGCCGATTCCATAAGATCGAAGGGAAGGAATACTCAGTTCGTCGCAGACGCCGCGCACCCAATCAATGCCATCCTCTGCGCGAGCACTGGCCCGGCCTGTCAGCATGGCGGCGACTTCACCGAAGCGGCGCAAGGCTTCGCTTTCAGGCGTGCGCTCTTGCAAGACTTGTATGTTGACTTGCATGCCGTGCGGGAGAAGCGCGGCGCAGATGGTTCCATGGGGCGCGGGGAACATGCCTCCAATAGGTCCGGCAAACCCGTGTACGACGCCCAGACCTGCGTTGGCCAGCGCCAAACCGCTCAGCAGGCTGGCCACCGCCATATCTGACCGCGCCTCAATATCGTGCCCGTCGTGGTACGCCCTTCGCAGCGAGCGGGCGGCTCGCTTGATTCCCTCCCGGCATAGCCCGTCCGTCATGGGGTTTGCACGGGCCGATACAAAGGCCTCGATCAATTGCGTCAGCGCATCGAGGCCGGTGTGTGCCGTCACAGCCGGGGGCAGGTCCAAGGTCAGTTCGGGATCCACCACGGCGAGCCGCGGGAGCATCAGAGGGCTTCGCAGGCTTACCTTCACGTGATGTTCGGGCGAGCTCAGGACTGCATTGCGGGTGACCTCGGAACCGGTCCCGGCGGTGGTCGGGACCGCGATGAAGGGCGCGGACGGCAGGGGCAAAGGCTTGCCGGCGCCGATGACCTCCAGGTAATCCAATAGATCGCCGCCATTCGCGAGGAGAGCGGCAATCGCCTTGCCGGCGTCAATGGCGCTGCCGCCGCCGAAACTGACCACTAGATCGCACCCGTTGCTGCGAGCCAGGTCGTCCCCACGGCGAATCATCTCAAGCGTGGGCTCGCCATCAACGGGAAACATGGAAAGTGCGAGGCCGGAGGTCCTGAGATCTTCAGCCAGCGGCGCGGCACGCCCGGTTGAACGACCTGTCACCAGCAATGCATGTTTTCCGAACTTGCTTGCGGCCGGCGCGACCTCGCGCACGGCTCCCAAGCCGAAGACAATACGCGATGCAGTGGCGAATTCAAAGCGCATGGCTCTTTACCAGCCGTCGTCAGGAGGAAAGAGATTGGCGTACTTTATGCTGGTTCGCTCCTCCGCCATCATCGGGGCGACCCTATCGCGCCAGGCCTGGTAATGACTGGTTTCCTTGTGGCGGGCCGGAGCTTCGCCTGTGCGGTAGACCTCCACGAGCACAAAGCGTGAAGGGTCATCAGCCTGCTGAATCACGTCGAACCGAGCGATTCCCGGTTCCTTCACGCTATTGAGGGCGTTTTCCAGAGTCGCCTCCTTAAACGCTTCGACGAACTCCGGCCTGACGGAAACATGGACATGAACGATGAGCATGGAAAACCCTACTGCGTCGGATTATTTTTCTCGGCCACTGCGAGTTGAACGCACAAGGCCACACCTTCAGTGGCTTGAGCAACCTCGCCGAGGTCAGGAAAAGTGGGAGCGACACGGATCGCGCGGTCGTCAGGATCCATACGATAAGGATGGGTCGCGCCCGCTGGAGTCAGTTCGACCCCGGCTTCCTTGGCCAGTGCAACCACGCGTTTCGCGCAGCCCTTGGGCACATACAGGGTGATGAAGTATCCGCCTTTTGGCGTCGTCCAACTCACGTCGGCCAGGCCTGAGAGCTTCGCCTCAAAGATCTCGAGCACCTTTTCAAACTTCGGAGCGATTAACTTCCGGTGCTTTTCCATCAGATCGAGAATCCCTTCATGGTTCTTCAAGAATCGCACGTGCTGCAGCTGGTTAATTTTGTTGGGACCAATTGACCGTGCCGACATCCGTTTCAGGTACCAGCTGATGTTGTCACTCGATGATGCAAACATCGCGAGGCCCGCACCAGCCAGGGTGATCTTCGAAGTCGAAGCAAACACCAGGGGCCGATTTGCATGCCCATGCTGAGCGCAGCGCTCAAGGATGTTGGCGATTTCGATCCGCTCCTCCGTCAGATGGTGCACACCATAGGCGTTATCCCAAAACAAGCGAAAATCGGGTGCGGCCGTCTTCATTGCCGCCAGCCGCTCGACCGCTTCATCGGAATAGATCGTGCCGGTGGGATTG
>JAJXZK010000174.1 GCA_021780095.1 Acidobacteriota bacterium
CTGTAATCGAACGGCTCGTTGACCAGATGCCACAGCGGCTCTTTTCCAGTTTGCTGCAGGTAGAATGTCCTCAAGGGCGTGCGCGTGAATCCATCGAGCGGCCGGCGCACGGCGACGCCATCCACCCACTCGTAAATCGGAATATTTCTCGGATTGAGCATGTCCAGCTTGCCGCGCTCCATCGCAATGTGGAAAAGGCCGAAATTTCCCGGTTCGTGCCCGGCCAGCCAATGCCCAACAATGTCGACCAGGTAGGGGTTCTTACCGAAGATGACCACGTTCGTCATATAGTCCCAGGCTCTTCCATCAAAGTTGTTCTCATTTCCATAGGGATTCGGACCCCAGTTGAAGTCGCCGTCGCGCCCGTAGATTCCTTCGATGATGTGGATTCCGATGGGTGATGCGGCATGATTGTCGATGGTGCGGTGCGCCCACAATTCCATGCACAGGGCGGTGTAGTAATACTGCTCATTGTCTCCGGCCTGGCGTTTGAAATCCGGCGTGTTCCATCGCGGAATTGTACTCTTGTGGCGCTCGAAATTTGCCTTGATGACTTCACTGACTCGTGGCTCGATGCATTCCTTATCGATCGCCTTCTCAAGGCTTTGGATCTTCTGAATGGCAGGCCAGCTGCCGCAGTATTGCTGAAAGGGCGAAGCATGGCTGCCCTGCCAATTCTTGGCGGCGAGCGTCATGCCCATTTCGTGGGCCTTGAGTTTGGCTATATTGAGGTTCCATGATTCGCGCGCGTTAATGGGCCACAAGTAGGGAAGTTGCGTGTGCACCACGCCACCTGTGACCTCTTTCCACACAATCTGCTCCTCATTTCTTGCGTCGTCGGGGGTTTTGAGCGCGGCCGATACGGGGCTGATCGTCGCACCCACCCGTTTCGCCATGGCCGTGTATCCGCGGGGCCCGATGATGCTGGCGCCATTCGTATCGCGCATGTAGATCCGGCTGCCCGCGACACCCAGGTCCTTCAGGGAGTCCAGCAGGCCCTCGACAAAGTTTGGGTCGGTGGCAATGCCCATTGTGTCTTCAAGCGTAAAGCCTCTCTTTGGGTCCACAGCCCTATGCGCGGTCAGGTTTGGCTTGGTTGCTATGTAATGAGTTACCGGAACGCCCGTGTTGTCCATGGGAACAAAAAGCGTGCGGCCCAGTTCGATCCCGACTCGCCTGCACGCCGTGGAATTCGTCTTGCAGTCCACACGGGTCCGCAGGATGAAAACTGCTTCCGGATGAAGTTCCACAAACGGATGTACGCCGAAATATCCGGACGGTTTCGCCCCCACGGTATAAACAGGAGCCTCGTGTCCGATCAAGCCCAGGCTGCCGGTGAGAACTGCCGAAGACTTGAGAAAATCCCTTCGAGTGACCATTGGAACCTCCTTGCCCAGCGAGGCTTTGACCTGGAGTGTGCCGCATCAGGCGGCTGTGTCATCAAGAAATCCGCCAGCCCCGGACGTGCGGGAGCCGTTAACCCTTTGGGGCTGGTGTCTATCCTTATGGACCAGCCAGGAACCGCATGCAGTGATCTGGGTCACTACACCTCCGGTGCATAGAGAGATACGGTGGAGGTCGTACGATTTTCGTTGACCTCGGCAGGTCACAGGTGCATATTTCTCGGAAGGGGATAGGCCACACAGGAACGTCTCGCCAGATTCATTACCTGCAAGTATCTCGCAGTCCATGGAAGGAGACACAAACCATGACAGCAAAGAGTTGTAGGAAGATTTTTGGTGGCCTTGTTATATTGACCACAGCATTGATCGTCTTAGCTTCGGTTAAAGTCACATCCGCAATCTCGCCAAAGCTTGGAACAGACTGGCGAGTTTTCAACATCGAGCCCAGCACGAACTTCCTTTGGGACATTAACAGACCGCAGGCCAATCCCGGCGGCTTGCTTGAGTTCCCGATCCAGCCGTTCCAGTCAACCACCACCGGATCATTTGTGGTGTACCTGTACAACAACTACAACTTTGACCTGACCGGCTCAACCCTCACCGCGGACGCCTCGTGGACGCAAGGGACCTTCGAAACCCGCCACGCGCCTACATGCGGCAATGGGAGCGAAAGCTGCGGAGCCTATGTGAGGTTCGAATTTCAGGATGTTTCAGATGGACCCTATAATCAGAACGATTATTGGTGGTCAACGGGCACAAGTTCCACGTCGGGCACCAACCTGAACCTGAACGCTGCAACCAGCGGGACTCTTGACGCCTCGCTCGCCGACCGGTCGCTGTGGTCCAATCTTTGCGGCAGGCTGGCAACCGACACCAGCACGGGCTATACGGACTGCATCACCGGCGAACCCGTAACGGTTTCGGCCTATGACGGCTTCACCCGGGCAGAAGAACAGGTCAAACAGCTCGGCTTGGCATTTGGTAGCGCCGTCAGTTATGCAAGCGGTGTTGCCATCGACGGTTCCGATCCCGGAACTTTTTATCTCAGGGATTTCACGATCACCCATCCCACTCCCTGACACGGAAACAGTAAGGGCGGTCAATTACAATGCCTGCTTCCCGCGGCGGACACTGCCCGAAGAAAGTGCTGGAACAGCTCGAAAAGAGGGAGGGCCATGAGCGGCCCTCCCTTATCTTTTGCCAGGCAGCGCTTAAGGCGCAGACCATTGGACGTTCATGCCCAGCTTGGTGTTGCTGCCGCTGAGCGTGGTCTGGAGGTGTAGGGTCTGCGCATCTGTGTTTTCGCGGTTTGCTGTAATCAGCGTCCACAGGCTGGGCGTGCCATTCTGTGAGCCGACCAGTTCAGCGCCATCGACCGGTGTCGAGTAGTTTTTGGCCTTCTGAGCCACTGTGCCGATCGTTGTGCCGGGATCATCCGGAACGATGAAGCCCAGCACGATGGCATTTGAATCTGCGGGCGTGTCGCCAACGTGCCAGTCCGATGTGAAGACCGCGCCAGAGCCAAATTGTTGGTTCATTTCCTCGGGAACGAACAACTCGCCGTCAGCGGAGTGCAAGAAGCCGACTTCTTGCTGTGAAAGCGCCCGAGCCCAGATGTGGACCTCGTCGATCTTACCGTTGAAGAAACTTGTAGGGTAAGATGATCCCTCTCGATAAGACTCGCCAATCAGGACGGGATCGGGGGTCTGGAAGATCGACCCGCTGTGCGATGAGCACCCATCGGGAGTTCCATTCACAAAGACACAAACCTGTGACCCATCATATGTTCCCGCCACATGCGTCCAGGTATTGATGGGAATCGTTGTACTCCCAAATACTATCCCGCGCCCTCCTGCAGTTCCATTGCTATTCACAAGGAAACCGATGGTGTTGTTGGGATCGAGAAACAAGGCATATGACTCCGCGTAACTTCCAACGTTGCCCTTGCTCACGATCGCCGTGTAAAACTGGTTATCGGCGCTACGACTGATCCATGCGTCAATGCTAATTTGGTTGAAGAGGTTCAAGCTGGTACTGTTCGCAGCCTCCACGTAATCGTCCGTGCCGTCAAAAGTAAGGTTGCTGAAGAGACTCGGGGCGGGAGATGCCGGTCCCCAGGCCGCATCGTGAATTGCGCCAGTGTTACCGTAGCCGCTGGAGTCTGCAGTCAAGCTTCCGCTGTTCTCATCAAAGTGCCAGTCGGCCCGGAGACCCGCCTGGGCGCTGGACATAATCTCGTCGGCATTCAGGGCGCGGTTCCAGATACGGGCTTCATCAATGACGCCGTTGAAGAATGCCCTGTACCCAGTGTATTCGCGCGCACCGATTTGAACATCGGCGGTGCCTACGTTGATCGTGCCGCTCCCAGAAGTTGTTCCATCCAGCACGCCGTCAACGTAAATATCCACATTGCCGGTGTTTTTGT